>NZ_JBEXPR010000011.1:0-251296 GCF_040612135.1 Streptomyces sp. NPDC006458
CCGCCGTGGCGGGCCATGCCGCCGTAGGTGTCGATGATGATCTTGCGGCCGGTCAGGCCGGCGTCGCCCATCGGGCCGCCGATCTCGAAGCGGCCCGTCGGATTGACCAGCAGGCGGTAGCCCTCGGTGTCCAGCTTGATGCCCTCGTCGAGCAGAGCCTTCAGCTCCGGCTCCACGACGAACTCGCGGATGTCGGGAGCGAGCAGGGACTCCAGGTCGATGTCCGAGGCGTGCTGCGAGGAGACGACCACGGTGTCGAGACGGACGGCCTTGTCGCCGTCGTACTCGATGGTGACCTGGGTCTTGCCGTCGGGACGCAGGTAGGGGATGGTGCCGTTCTTGCGGACCTCGGACAGCCGCCTGGACAGGCGGTGCGCGAGGAAGATGGGCAGCGGCATCAGCGTGGGCGTCTCGTCGGACGCGTAGCCGAACATCAGGCCCTGGTCACCGGCGCCCTGCTTGTCCAGCTCGTCGTCGTCGCCCTCGACCCGGGACTCGTACGCCGTGTCGACGCCCTGCGCGATGTCCGGCGACTGCGAGCCGATCGACACCGAGACGCCGCAGGAGGCGCCGTCGAAGCCCTTCTTGGACGAGTCGTAGCCGATCTCCAGGATCTTGTCCCGGACCAGCTGCGGGATCGGCGCGTAGGCCTTGGTCGTGACCTCACCGGCCACGTGGACCAGGCCGGTGGTGATGAGGGTCTCGACGGCGACGCGGGACGTGGGGTCCTCGCGCAGCAGCGCGTCGAGAATGGTGTCGCTGATCTGGTCAGCGATCTTGTCGGGGTGACCCTCGGTCACGGACTCCGAGGTGAACAGGCGACGGGACACAACGCTCCCTGGGGTTGCAGCGGCTGCTGGCTGATCATGGGCGGACGGGACGGGGGCTGCGCCCGGCGTCGTCCGAGAACAGCTTATCGGTCGCGCTCGGCCACCGGCTCAGGTGTCTCGCCTCTCGGGAGCCCTGTGACCTGCGGCACTGGCATTCTGCCCAAAGTGCCACGCGCTTGACCAGGGGCGCCACACCCGAATCGAGCCAGGCTCCAGCCGAAACACGCGGTTCATCAAGCACGCTCACCCAGACGGGTTACCACCAGATCCCACACGGTGTCGGCCAGCGCCTCCTTGGGCCCGTACGGTATGGCGGTCTCGGAACCGTCGGCGCCCAGCACCACGGCCTCGTTCTCCTCCGAGCCGAAGGTCTTGCGCTCCCCCACCTCGTTGACGACGAGCAGGTCACAGCCCTTGCGCTCCAGCTTGGCGCGGCCGTGGGCGAGGACGTCGTCGGTCTCCGCGGCGAAGCCGACGATCACCTGTCCGGGGCGGGCGCGCTCGGCGGATATCTCGGCGAGCACGTCCGGGTTGCGCACGAGCGCGACGGGCTCGGGCTCCTGGCCGTCCTTCTTCTTGATCTTCCCGGCCGCGTAGGCCGCGGGGCGGAAATCGGCCACGGCCGCCGCCATCACCACGGCGTCGGCGTCGGCGGCCGCCTTCAGCACGGCCTCCCGCAGCTGGACGGCCGTGCCGACCGGGACCACGTCGACGCCCGCCGGGTCGGGCAGACCGCCCGTGTTCGCCGCGACCAGGGTGACTCTGGCTCCGCGCGCGGCGGCCGTACGGGCCAGGGCGTAGCCCTGCTTGCCGGAGGAGCGGTTGCCGAGGAAGCGGACGGGGTCGAGGGGTTCGCGGGTGCCGCCGGCGCTCACCACGACATGGCGGCCCCTGAGGTCGGGCTCGGCGACCCCGCGGGCGAGGACGCGGCGGCAGATCTCGAAGATCTCGCCCGGGTCCGGCAGCCGGCCCTTGCCGGTGTCGACGCCGGTGAGCCGGCCGACGGCCGGTTCGATCACGACGGCCCCGCGGCGGCGCAGGGTGGCCACGTTCTCCTGGGTGGCCGGGTGCTCCCACATCTCGGTGTGCATCGCGGGGGCGAAGACGACGGGACAGCGCGCGGTGAGCAGGGTGTTGGTCAGCAGGTCGTCGGCGAGGCCGTGGGCCGCCTTGGCGAGCATGTCGGCGGTCGCGGGCGCCACCACGACCAGGTCGGCGTGCTGGCCGATCCGGACGTGCGGGACCTCGTGGACGTCGTCCCAGACCTCGGTGGAGACGGGGTTGCCGGACAGGGCCGACCAGGTGGCCGCGCCGACGAAGTTCAGAGCGGAGGCGGTGGGCACGACCCGTACGTCGTGACCGGACTCCGTCAGCCTTCTGAGCAGCTCACAGGACTTGTACGCGGCGATGCCACCGCTGACCCCCAGCACGACCTTCGGCTTGTCCACCGTCTCTCCCCGGGCTCGGAAACGTACAACCCAATCACCCCAATGACACACCACAGGCCCGGCAGACGTACTGCCGGGCCTGTGGAAAAACCAGCTGCGAGCAGATCGTACGACTGCTCACCTCGCCGGGTTACTGCACCGGGCCCTCGATGGCCTCGGACGTCAGCAGACCCGCGTTGATCTCACGCAGAGCGATCGAGAGCGGCTTCTCGTGCACGTGGGTGTCGACGAGCGGACCGACGTACTCGAGGAGGCCCTCGCCGAGCTGCGAGTAGTACGCGTTGATCTGGCGGGCACGCTTGGCCGCGTAGATCACGAGGCTGTACTTCGAGTCGGTGGCCTCGAGGAGCTCGTCGATCGGCGGGTTGATGATGCCCTCGGGCGCGGAGATGGAAGAGGACACGCTCTACCTTCCGATGGGTGGGAAAGGATTGGATGTGATCACGGTGCGATCACACAACATCCATCAAGGCTAGCAGCTCACGTGCCACGTCCTTGACGGAGGTGTTGACCAGCGTCTCGTCGAACTCCGGTTCCGCCGCCAGTTCGATCTTGGCCGCGTCCAGCCGGCGCTCGATCACCTCGGGCGGCTCGGTGCCCCGGCCGGTCAGCCTGCGCACCAGTTCCTCCCAGGAAGGGGGAGCCAGGAACACCAGCTGGGCCTCGGGCATCGAGTCGCGGACCTGCCGCGCACCCTGGAGGTCGATCTCCAGCAGCACCGGCTCGCCCGCTTCCAGGCGCTCCAGCACGGCGGCCCGCGGAGTGCCGTAGCGGTTGCCCGCGAACTCGGCCCACTCCAGCAGCTCACCGTTGGCGATCAGCTTGTCCATCTCCTCGTCGGTGACGAAGAAGTAGTGGACACCGGGCTGCTCGCCCGGACGGGGCCGACGGGTCGTCGCCGAGACCGAGAGCCAGACCTCGGGGTGTTCCTTGCGCATATGAGCGACGACCGTGCTCTTGCCGACCCCGGAAGGGCCGGAGAGCACGGTCAGCCGCGGACGTACGTCCGGGGGCTCGGGGGTCGTCCCCCGGAATGTTGCAGCCATGCAGCGATTATTCCAGCAATCGCGGGATGCCCGGGACACGGTCCCGGGGAGTCCCGTTCGTCAGGAACCGGTGCTGCCGAACTCGCGCTCCAGGGAGGCGATCTGGTTGGAACCGAGGCCCCGCACGCGGCGGCTCTCGGAGATGCCGAGTCGCTCCATGATCTGCTTGGCGCGGACCTTGCCCACGCCGGGCAGCGACTCAAGGAGGGCGGAGACCTTCATCTTGCCGATGACGTCGTTCTCCTGGCCCTGCTTGATGACCTCGTGCAGGGAGGCGCCGGAGTGCTTGAGTCGATTCTTGACCTCGGCCCGCTCCCGGCGAGCCGCGGCGGCCTTTTCGAGCGCGGCTGCGCGCTGTTCGGGGGTAAGGGGCGGAAGAGCCACGCCTACGTCACCTCGGATGTCGAACTGTCGGATACGGACCGGTGAGGAACCTAGTCGCCCCACACCTGGGGAGCCACGAGCAACACGCTTGCCCGTTCTCTCGTCGGAGACTAGCGGTCAACACCGCCGGAGTCAGCGAGAACAGAGGAAAAGTCCTGGTCAGCCTCTGTCAGGACAGGACATTTCTGACATACTGCCCCGGATTTGAGGATGTATCCAGGCTCAAGTCCCTTCCGGCCCGTTCTCCAGACGCTCGAACGCGCGTCCAGGCGCGCTCAGGCGGCGGCCACCGCTTCCCTGATCTCCCCCGCGAACCGGTCCGCGGCCGCGCGCAGCGCGCTGACGTCGGGCCCGTGCCGCAGCACCCCCCGGCTGACGTTCGGCACGACGTTGCGCACCGCCGCTCCGAAGACCCGGGGAAGGTCCGCCGCGGTGGCCCCCTGGGCGCCGATGCCGGGCGCGAGGAGCGGCCCGTTGATGTCCAGGTCGTACTCCGACAGGTCGCCCAGCGTGGCGCCCACGACCGCGCCGAAGGAGCCCAGGGGCTCCTCCCCCACGTTCTCGGCGGCCAGGTGCGCCAGCATCGTGGCGCCGACGGTGCGCCCGTCCGCGCGGACCGCGTGCTGGACCTCGCCGCCCTCCGGGTTGGAGGTCAGCGCGAGCACGAACAGACCGGTGCCGTTCTCGCGGGCCAGCGCCACGGCCGGGCTCAGGGAGCCGTAGCCGAGGTACGGGGAGACGGTCAGCGCGTCGGAGAACAGCGGGGCGTCCTTGTGCAGGAACGACTCGGCGTAGGCGGCCATGGTCGAGCCGATGTCGCCGCGCTTGGCGTCCATCACGATCAGGGCGCCGGCCGCGCGGGCCTCCTCGACGGACTTCTCCAGCACGGCGACACCGCGCGAGCCGAAGCGCTCGAAGAACGCCATCTGCGGCTTGAGGACCGCGACCCGGTCGGCGGTGGCCTCCACGACGGTGCGGCTGAAGCGCTCCAGGCCCGCGATGTCGTCGCTGAGGCCCCACTCGGCCAGCAGGGAGGCGTGCGGGTCGATGCCCACGCACAGCGGCCCCCGGTCGTCCATGGCACGGCGCAGACGGGTACCGAAGGGGTCGAGGGTCATACGGGCTTCCTCACGTCGGCGCCGACCGCGTCGGCGAGGGTGGCGTAGGGGCTGGTGCGCAGCCGGGCCGCGAGGCCCTTGTGGATCGCGCGGCTGTAGAAGGGCCCCTCGTAGATGAAGGCGCTGTAGCCCTGGACGAGCGTGGCGCCGGCCAGGATGCGCTGCCAGGCGTCCTCGGCGTTCTCGATGCCGCCGACGCCGACCAGCGTGATCCGCTCGCCCACGCGCGCGTAGAGGCGGCGCAGCACCTCCAGGGAGCGGGCCTTGAGCGGGGCGCCGGACAGTCCGCCGGTCTGCTGGACCAGGGCGGGTGCGCAGGTCAGGCCGAGGCCCTCGCGGGCGATGGTGGTGTTGGTGGCGATGATGCCGTCCAGGCCCAGCTCGACGGCGAGGTCGGCGACGGCGTCGATGTCCTCGTCGGCCAGGTCCGGCGCGATCTTCACGAGCAGCGGCACGCGGCGCGCGGTGACCGCGCGGTCGGCGGCCTCGCGGACGGCGGTCAGCAGCGGGCGCAGCGACTCGGTCGCCTGGAGGTTGCGCAGGCCGGGCGTGTTCGGCGAGGAGACGTTGACGACCAGGTAGTCGGCGTACGGGGCGAGGCGCTCGGCCGACTTCACGTAGTCGGCGGCCGCCTCCGCCTCGGGGACGACCTTGGTCTTGCCGATGTTGACGCCCACGACCGTCCTGAACACGGGGTTGCGGGAGGCCAGGCGGGCGGCGACGGCGAGGGAGCCCTCGTTGTTGAAGCCCATGCGGTTGATCAGGGCCCGGTCGGAGACCAGGCGGAACAGCCGCTGCTTGGGGTTGCCGGGCTGCGGCTCACCGGTGACCGTGCCGATCTCGACGTGGTCGAAGCCCAGCATCGACATGCCGTCGATCGCGATCGCGTTCTTGTCGAAGCCGGCCGCGAGCCCGAAGGGGCCGTGCATGCGCAGCCCGAGGGCCTCGGTGCGCAGGTCCTTGTACCGGGGGGCGAGCACCGCGGCGACGAAGGTGCGCAGGACCGGGACGCGCGCCGCGAGGCGGATCCAGCGGAAGGCCAGATAGTGGGCCTGCTCGGGGTCCATCCGCTTGAAGACCAGCTGGAAGAAAAACTTGTACATGTTCCGTCCTCATACAGCGTTCTCTGGGGGACACCCCCAGACGCCCGAAGGGGGACACCGTTTCCGGTGTCCCCCTCTTGGCCGCTAGTCGCGGGCCGCGGTCAGGTGTTCGGCGTGTTCCTGGAGCGACCGGACGCCCACGTCCCCGTGGTTGAGCGCGTCGATGCCCTGGACGGCGGCGGCCAGCGCCTGGACCGTCGTCAGGCACGGGACCGAGCGCGCCACGGCCGCCGTGCGGATCTCGTAGCCGTCGAGGCGGCCGCCGGTGCCGTACGGGGTGTTGACGATGAGGTCGACCTCGCCGTCGTGGATGAGCTGGACGATGGTCCGCTCGCCGTTCGGGCCGGTGCCCTCGGACTGCTTGCGCACGACCGTGGCGTGGATGCCGTTGCGCTTGAGGACCTCGGCGGTGCCGGAGGTGGCCATCAGCTCGAAGCCGTGGGCGACCAGCTCGCGGGCCGGGAAGATCATCGAGCGCTTGTCGCGGTTGGCGACGGAGATGAACGCGCGGCCCTTGGTGGGCAGCGGGCCGTAGGCGCCGGCCTGCGACTTGGCGTACGCCGTGCCGAAGACCGAGTCGATGCCCATGACCTCGCCGGTGGAGCGCATCTCCGGGCCGAGGACGGTGTCCACGCCGCGGCCGTGGATGTCGCGGAAGCGCGACCACGGCATGACGGCCTCCTTGACGGAGATCGGCGCGTCCAGCGGCAGCTCGCCGCCGTCGCCGTCGGCCGGGAGCAGGCCCTCGGCGCGCAGCTCGGCGATGGTGGCGCCCAGCGAGATGCGGGCGGCGGCCTTGGCCAGCGGCACGGCGGTCGCCTTGGAGGTGAAGGGCACCGTGCGCGAGGCGCGCGGGTTGGCCTCCAGGACGTAGAGGATGTCGCCGGCCATGGCGAACTGGATGTTGATCAGGCCGCGCACGCCGACGCCCTTGGCGATGGCCTCCGTGGAGGCGCGCAGGCGCTTGATGTCGTGTCCGCCGAGCGTGATCGGGGGCAGGGCGCACGCCGAGTCGCCGGAGTGGATGCCGGCCTCCTCGATGTGCTCCATGACGCCGCCGAGGTAGAGCTCCTGGCCGTCGTAGAGGGCGTCGACGTCGATCTCGATCGCGTCGTCGAGGAAGCGGTCGACGAGCACCGGCCGGGTGGGGCTGATCTCGGTCGACTCGGCGATGTACGCCTCCAGGCGCGTCTCGTCGTAGACGATCTCCATACCGCGGCCGCCGAGGACGTACGACGGGCGCACCAGGACCGGGTAGCCGATCTCGTCGGCGATGGCCTTGGCCCCGGCGAAGGTGGTGGCCGTGCCGTGCTTGGGGGCGGGCAGTCCGGCCTCGGCCAGGACGCGCCCGAACGCGCCGCGGTCCTCGGCGGCGTGGATGGCCTCCGGGGAGGTGCCCACGATCGGCACGCCGTTGTCCTTCAGCGCCTGCGACAGGCCGAGCGGGGTCTGGCCGCCGAGCTGGACGACGACACCCGCGACCGGTCCGGCCTGCTGCTCGGCGTGGACGATCTCCAGCACGTCCTCCAGGGTGAGCGGCTCGAAGTAGAGCCGGTCGGAGGTGTCGTAGTCGGTGGAGACGGTCTCCGGGTTGCAGTTGACCATGACGGTCTCGAACCCGGCGTCGGACAGCGCGAAGGACGCGTGGACGCAGGAGTAGTCGAACTCGATGCCCTGGCCGATGCGGTTGGGGCCGGAGCCCAGGATGATGACGGCCGGCTTCTCGCGCGAGGCGACCTCGGTCTCCTCGTCGTAGGAGGAGTAGAAGTACGGCGTCCGGGCGGCGAACTCGGCGGCGCAGGTGTCGACCGTCTTGTAGACGGGGCGGACCCCGAGGGCGTGCCGGACCTCGCGGACGATGTCCTCGCGCAGGCCGCGGATCTCACCGATCTGGTGGTCGGAGAAGCCGTGCCGCTTGGCCTCGGTGAGCAGCTCGGGGGTGAGCTCCTCGGCCTCGGCGAGCTCGTCCGCGATCTCCTTGATCAGGAAGAGCTGGTCGACGAACCAGGGGTCGATCTTCGTGTACTCGAAGACCTCCTCCTGGGTGGCGCCGGCGCGGATGGCCTGCATGACGGTGTTGATCCGGCCGTCGGTGGGGCGGACGGCCTCCCGCAGGAGGGCGGCCTTGTCGCCGGGGTCGCCGACGAAGGTGAACTGGCTGCCCTTCTTCTCCAGGGAGCGCAGCGCCTTCTGGAAGGCCTCGGTGAAGTTGCGGCCGATGGCCATGGCCTCGCCGACCGACTTCATGGTGGTGGTCAGGGAGGAGTCGGCCTGCGGGAACTTCTCGAAGGCGAACCGGGGCGCCTTGACGACGACGTAGTCGAGCGTGGGCTCGAATGAGGCCGGGGTCTCCTGGGTGATGTCGTTCGGGATCTCGTCGAGGGTGTAGCCGACGGCGAGCCTGGCGGCGATCTTGGCGATCGGGAAGCCGGTGGCCTTGGAGGCGAGCGCCGAGGAACGCGACACGCGCGGGTTCATCTCGATGACGATCACGCGACCGTCCTCGGGGTCGATCGCGAACTGGATGTTGCAGCCGCCGGTGTCGACGCCGACCTCGCGGATGACCGCGATGCCGATGTCGCGCAGGATCTGGTACTCGCGGTCGGTGAGCGTCATCGCCGGGGCGACGGTGATGGAGTCACCAGTGTGCACGCCCATGGGGTCGAAGTTCTCGATGGAGCAGACGACCACGACGTTGTCGTGCTTGTCGCGCATCAGCTCCAGCTCGTACTCCTTCCAGCCGAGGATGGACTCCTCCAGGAGCACCTCGGTGGTCGGGGAGAGCGTGAGGCCCTGGCCGGCGATGCGGCGCAGCTCGTCCTCGTCGTGCGCGAAGCCGGAGCCGGCGCCGCCCATGGTGAAGGACGGGCGGACGACGACCGGGTAGCCGCCGAGGGTGTCGACGCCCTGGAGGACGTCGTCCATCGTGTGGCAGATGACCGAGCGGGCGGACTCGCCGTAGCCGATCTTGGCGTTGACCGCTTCGACGACCAGCTTGAACTGGTCGCGGTCCTCGCCCTTGTGGATCGCCTCGACGTTGGCGCCGATCAGCTCGACGCCGTACTTCGCCAGGACGCCGTTCTCGGACAGCGCGATGGCGGTGTTCAGAGCCGTCTGGCCGCCCAGGGTGGGCAGCAGCGCGTCGGGGCGCTCCTTGGCGATGATCTTCTCGACGAAGCCCGGGGTGATCGGCTCGACGTAGGTGGCGTCGGCGATCTCGGGGTCGGTCATGATCGTCGCCGGGTTGGAGTTCACGAGGATGACCCGCAGGCCCTCGGATTTCAGCACCCGGCACGCCTGGGTGCCGGAGTAGTCGAACTCGGCGGCCTGGCCGATGACGATCGGGCCGGAGCCGATGACCAGGACGGACTGGATATCGGTGCGCTTAGGCACGCTGGCCCTCCATCAGGGAGACGAAGCGGTCGAACAGGTAGGCGGCGTCGTGCGGGCCCGCTGCCGCTTCGGGGTGGTACTGGACGCTGAAGGCCGGCTGGTCGAGCAGCTGGAGGCCCTCCACCACGTTGTCATTGAGGCAGACGTGGGAGACCTCGACGCGGCCGTAGGGGGTGTCGGACACCTTGTCGAGCGGGGCGTCGACGGCGAAGCCGTGGTTGTGCGCGGTGACCTCGACCTTGCCGGTCGTGCGGTCCTGCACCGGCTGGTTGATGCCGCGGTGGCCGTACTTCAGCTTGTAGGTGCCGAAGCCGAGGGCACGGCCGAGGATCTGGTTGCCGAAGCAGATGCCGAACAGCGGTGTGCCGCGCTCCAGCACGGCCCGCATGACGGAGACGGGGTGGTCGGCGGTGGCCGGGTCGCCGGGGCCGTTGGAGAAGAACACGCCGTCGGGGTTGACGGCGTAGACGTCCTCGGCGGTCGCGGTGGCGGGCAGTACGTGCACCTCGATGCCGCGCTCGGCCATGCGGTGCGGGGTCATGCCCTTGATGCCGAGGTCGACGGCGGCGACGGTGTACTTCTTCTCGCCGATCGCCGGGACGACGTACGTCTCCTTGGTGGCGACCTCGGCGGACAGGTCCGCGCCCGCCATCTCGGGGGCCTGGCGGACCTCGGCGAGCATGGTGCCCTCGTCGGGCAGCGCGTTGCCGGAGAAGATGCCGACGCGCATGGCGCCGCGCTCGCGCAGGTGGCGGGTGAGGGCGCGGGTGTCGATGCCGGAGATACCGACGACGCCCTGGGTGCGCAGCTCGTCGTCCAGCGAGCGCCGGGAGCGCCAGTTGGACGGCACGCGCGCGGGGTCGCGCACGACGTAGCCGGCGACCCAGATCCGCCCGCTCTCCGGGTCCTCGTCGTTGACGCCGGTGTTGCCGACGTGCGGGGCGGTCATCACGACGACCTGGCGGTGGTACGACGGGTCGGTGAGGGTCTCCTGGTAGCCGGTCATGCCGGTGGAGAACACGGCTTCGCCGAAGGTCACCCCCACGGCCCCGTAGGCGCGGCCGCGGAAGATCCGGCCGTCCTCCAGGACGAGTACGGCGGGAGCTGCCTTGTGCCTTGGTGAGGCGGCTCCCTTGATGGAGGTCGTCATCGTTCGGCGCCTTCCGTGCTGTTGGTTTCGATCATGGAGTTGATGGCCGTGACCCACTCGCCGTGCTCGGCGGCACGGTCGGAGCGGAAGCCCGAGTCGAGCAGTTTGTCGCCGTGTTCCCAGGTCACCACGAGCAGTCCGCCCTCGGTGAGGACCTTGCCGGCGATGCCCTTGTCCAGCCGGGCCTCGCGCAGGGCCTCACGCGGGACGAAGAAGTCCGCCGCTCCGGGGCGTACGACGTCCAGTCCCGCGTCCGTCAGCGTGAGCTCGACCCGGCTGCGGGTGCCGAGGCCGTGCGCCACGATGCGGTCCAGCCACTGCCCGGCGGTGGTCGAGCCGTGGTAGCGGCCGCTCATCGTCAGTCTGGCCTCGCCCGGCTCGGTCGGCGCGCTGGGCAGCTCCGGCAGGTCGCTCTGGAGCGTGCCGCGCCACTTCCAGCCCTCGCGCATCAGCCAGTAGACGAGGACGACGAACAGGACGAGTCCGAGGACCCAGCCCAGCCTGGCGGCCCAGTCGGTGACCTCGGCCGATTTCTTCTCGGCGGCCAGCAGGATGAAAGGTGTCACGTGAGCTTCCCGTCGACGAGGGTGGCCTTGCCCCGGAGCCACGTGTGCGTCACACGGCCCGGCAGCTCACGACCCTCGTACGGAGTGTTGCGGCTGCGCGAGGCGAAGTCCTCGGGGTCCACCTGGCCACGGTATTCCGTGTCGACGAGCGTGAGGTTGGCGGGTTCACCGGCCGAGACGGGTCGCCCGTGTCCCTGCGCCCGCCCGATCTCGGCGGGCTTGAAGGACATACGGTCGGCGACCCCGGCCCAGTCCAGCAGGCCCGTCCGCACCATCGTCTCGTGGACCACCGACAGCGCGGTCTCCAGGCCCACCATGCCCATGGCGGCGGCGGCCCACTCGCAGTCCTTGTCCTCGTGCGGGTGCGGGGCGTGGTCGGTGGCGACGATGTCGATCGTGCCGTCGGCGAGAGCCTCGCGCAGCGCCAGCACGTCACGCTCGGTGCGCAGCGGCGGGTTGACCTTGTAGACGGGGTTGTAGGTGCGCACCATCTCGTCGGTCAGGAGCAGGTGGTGCGGGGTGACCTCGGCGGTGACGTCGATGCCCCGGGACTTGGCCCAGCGGACGATCTCGACGGACCCGGCGGTCGACAGATGGCAGATGTGCACGCGCGAGCCGACGTGCTCGGCGAGCAGCACGTCGCGGGCGATGATCGACTCCTCGGCGACGGCCGGCCAGCCGCCCAGGCCCAGCTCGGCGGAGACGACGCCCTCGTTCATCTGGGCGCCCTCGGTCAGCCGCGGCTCCTGCGCGTGCTGGGCGACGACGCCGCCGAAGGCCTTCACGTACTCCAGGGCGCGGCGCATGATCACGGCGTCGTGGACGCACTTGCCGTCGTCGGAGAAGACGGTGACCCCGGCGGCCGACTCGTGCATGGCGCCCAGCTCGGCGAGCTTCTTGCCCTCCAGGCCGACGGTGACGGCGCCGATCGGCTGCACGTCGCAGTAGCCGTGCTCCTGGCCGAGCCGGTAGACCTGCTCGACCACACCGGCGGTGTCGGCGACCGGGAAGGTGTTGGCCATGGCGAACACGGCGGTGTAGCCGCCGGAGGCGGCGGCGCGGGTGCCGGTCAGCACGGTCTCGGAGTCCTCGCGGCCCGGCTCGCGCAGATGGGTGTGCAGGTCGACCAGGCCCGGCAGCAGCACCTTGCCGGCCGCCTCGACGGTCTGGGCCCCTTCGGCGGACAGGCCCTGGCCGACCTCGGCGATGGTCTCGCCGTCGATCAGGACGTCCTGGGGTTCGCCGCCGAGCACCCTCGCACCACGGATCAGGATCTTGCTCATGCTCTTACTTCTCCTCGGTACGGGTGTGGGTGACGGCGGGCTCGTTGCCACCGAGCAGCAGGTAGAGGACGGCCATCCGGATCGACACGCCGTTGGCGACCTGCTCGACGACCGTGCAGCGGTCGGAGTCGGCGACCTCGGCGGTGATCTCCATGCCGCGCACCATCGGGCCGGGGTGCATCACGATGGCGTGCTCGGGCAGCCGCGCCATGCGCTCGCCGTCCAGGCCGTAGCGGCGGGAGTACTCGCGCTCGGTGGGGAAGAAGGCGGCGTTCATGCGCTCGCGCTGCACGCGCAGCAGCATCACCGCGTCGGACTTGGGCAGCGTGGAGTCCAGGTCGTAGGACACCTCGCAGGGCCAGGTCTCGACGCCGACGGGCACCAGGGTGGGCGGCGCGACCAGGGTGACCTCGGCGCCGAGGGTGTGCAGCAGGTCCACGTTGGAGCGGGCGACCCGGCTGTGCAGGACGTCGCCGACGAGCGTGATGCGCTTGCCGGCCAGGTCCTGGCCGAGTCCGGTGTCCCGGCCGACCAGGCGACGGCGCATGGTGAAGGCGTCCAGCAGGGCCTGGGTGGGGTGCTGGTGGGTGCCGTCACCGGCGTTGATGACGGGGGCGTCGATCCAGCCGGAGGTGGCCAGGCGGTAGGGGGCGCCGGAGGCGCTGTGCCGGATGACGACGGCGTCCACACCCATCGCCTCCAGCGTCTGGGCGGTGTCCTTCAGGGACTCGCCCTTGGAGACGCTCGATCCCTTGGCCGCGAAGTTGATCACGTCGGCGGAGAGGCGCTTCTCGGCCGCCTCGAAGGAGATCCGGGTCCGGGTCGAGTCCTCGAAGAAGAGATTGCAGATGGTGCGACCGCGCAGGGTCGGAAGTTTCTTGATCGGCCGGTCCGCGACCCGGGCCATCTCCTCGGCGGTGTCGAGGATCAGGACGGCGTCGTCGCGGGTCAGGTCGGCGGCCGAGATGAGGTGACGCTTCATCTGTCAGGCTCCGTAAGGAAGTTCAGTTCGTGAGGCGGGGGTCCGGGGCCCGTGGCGGCGGGCGGTCGTGGCGCGGCCCCGGAAGGCGCGGCCGGGCAGGCGTGGGCGCGGCGGCGGGGCGTACGACAGCGGCGTACGCCCGCGCGCTACTCCTGCTCGCCCGGTGCGGCCGGCTTCACGCCGAGCAGCACGGTGTCGCGACCGTCCTCCTCGGCGAGCAGGACCTTGACCGTCTCCCGCAGCGACGTGGGGAGGTTCTTGCCGACGTAGTCGGCGCGGATCGGCAGTTCGCGGTGGCCGCGGTCGACGAGGACCGCGAGCTGCACCGCACGCGGCCGCCCGATGTCGTTCAGGGCGTCGAGGGCGGCGCGGATGGTGCGGCCGGAGAAGAGCACGTCGTCGACGAGGACGACGAGCCTGCCGTCGATGCCGTCACCGGGGATCTCGGTGCGGGCCAGGGCCCGCGGCGGGTGCAGGCGCAGATCGTCGCGGTACATGGTGATGTCCAGCGAGCCGCACGGCACCTTGCGCTCGGTGATCTGCTCCAGCTTTACGGCGAGCCGTTGGGCGAGGAAGACACCCCGGGTCGGAATGCCGAGGAGCACCACGTCGTCGGCGCCCTTGGCGCGCTCGACGATCTCGTGGGCGATGCGGGTCAGTACCCGCGCGATGTCGGGGCCCTCGAGAACGGGCCGCGCATCCGACGCTTGCGCGTCCTGCTGCTTGTCCATACGAAACGGACCTCCTTCTCCGCCTCACGGGACGGACCTTAAAGGACGTCGGGATTGCGCCATCCACACTAACAGGCCCTTCGGCCGCCTCATCTCACCCCCTTGGCCCCACCGGTCCCGGCCATCACGGAACAGTCGGTGCGGACCATTCGGCTTGACGTGACAGTGTAACGCTGCGTAACCTCACAGTGAGTTACCAGCCGCGCGGCACGGAAACCAAGCCGGCCGCGTCGACCCAGTGCCGGGGAGCTATATGTCCAGCGAATACGCCAAACAGCTCGGGGCCAAGCTCCGGGCCATCCGCACCCAGCAGGGCCTTTCCCTCCACGGTGTCGAGGAGAAGTCCCAGGGGCGCTGGAAGGCCGTCGTGGTCGGTTCTTATGAGCGCGGTGACCGCGCCGTGACCGTGCAGCGTCTCGCCGAGCTGGCTGATTTCTACGGCGTGCCGGTGCAGGAGCTGCTGCCTGGCACCACCCCGGGCGGCGCCGCCGAGCCCCCGCCGAAGCTGGTCCTGGACCTGGAGCGGCTGGCCACCGTGCCGGCCGAGAAGGCGGGCCCCCTCCAGCGCTACGCGGCCACCATCCAGTCCCAGCGCGGTGACTACAACGGCAAGGTGCTCTCGATCCGCCAGGACGACCTGCGCACCCTCGCCGTCATCTACGACCAGTCGCCCTCGGTCCTGACCGAGCAGCTCATCAGCTGGGGCGTGCTGGACGCCGACGCGCGCCGCGCGGTCTCCCACGAGGAGAACTGAGCCCTCCGCGAGTTCAGCAGAAACGTACCGCCGGGGTGTGGGAACCGATCGGTTCCCGCACCCCGGCGGTTTTTTCGTCAGTGCTCGGCGCTTCGACCACGCCAGGGGCGGCGACGCCGCGCCGGCGCTGTCATCACGCCAGGAGCGGCAACGCCGCAAAAAGGGGCGCGGGGAACTGCGCGACCGGCCACGGACGGCTCGCGGCCGACCACCGGTCCCAGTTCCCCGCACCCCTGTGCGCTATGCGCGCCGCAGCGTCGGCTTGAGTTCCTTCAGACGGCCCAGCAGGCCGTTGACGAACGCCGGCGAGTCGTCCGTGGAGAACTCCTTCGCCAGCTGCACCATCTCGTCCAGCACGACCGCGTCCGGCGTCTCGTCGACCCAGATCAGCTCGTACGCCCCCAGGCGCAGGATGTTGCGGTCGACGACGGGCATCCGGTCGAGCGTCCAGCCGACCGAGTACTGCGAGATCAGCTCGTCGATACGCCGGATGTGCTCGGCGTAGCCCTCGACCAGCCGCATCGTGTACTCGCTGACCGGCGGCTGGCGGTCGTCGGTCCGGGACAGCCGGATCCAGTCCGCGAGGACCGTCAGGACGTCGGCGTCGCGCTGGTCGCCCTCGAAGAGGATCTGGAAGGCACGCTTGCGGGCCGTGTTGCGAGCAGCCACGGTTAGCTGTTCACCCGGCCGAGGTAGTCGCTGGTACGGGTGTCGACCTTGATCTTCTCACCGGTGGTGATGAAGAGCGGAACCTGGATCTGGTGGCCGGTCTCCAGGGTGGCGGGCTTGGTGCCACCGGTGGAGCGGTCGCCCTGGACGCCCGGCTCGGTCTCGGCGATGACCAGCTCGACGGCGGCCGGCAGCTCGACGAAGAGCACCTCGCCCTCGTGCTGGGCGACAACGGCCGTGAAGCCCTCGATCAGGAAGTTCGCGGCGTCGCCGACGGTCTTCCGGTCGATGTGCAGCTGGTCGTAGGTGTCCATGTCCATGAACACGAAGTACTCGCCGTCCATGTACGAGAACTGCATGTCGCGCTTGTCGACAGTGGCCGTCTCGACCTTGACGCCGGCGTTGAAGGTCTTGTCGACGACCTTGCCGGAGAGCACGTTCTTGAGCTTGGTGCGCACGAAGGCCGGGCCCTTGCCGGGCTTGACGTGCTGGAACTCGACGACGGACCACAGCTGGCCGCCATCGAGCTTGAGCACCATGCCGTTCTTGAGGTCGTTCGTGGAAGCCACGGTTGCGGAATCTCCTGGACTGACGTACGACCCCGGGGCGCGCACCTCGCTAGAGGGCGAGCAGCTCCTTGGTCGTGATGGTGAGTAGCTCGGGTCCGCCGTCCGCCTCGGGGCGTACGACGAGCGTGTCATCGATCCGGACACCGCCCCGGCCCGGGATGTGAACCCCCGGTTCGACGGTGACCGGCACGCAAGCGTCCAGTTTACCCATTGCCGCGGGGGTCAACTGAGGGTCCTCGTCGATTTCGAGTCCGACCCCATGGCCGGTGAGCGATTCGAGGCCCTCCGCATAGCCCGCGGAGTCCAGTACCTGACGTGCGGCGCGGTCCACATCGCGGTACGTCGCACCTGGCACGAGCGACTCCCGGCCGGCCCGCTGCGCCGCGAAGACGAGGTCGTACAACTCGATCTGCCAGTCCGCCGGAGTGGTCCCGATGACGAAGGTGCGCCCGATCTCGCAGCGGTAGCCGCGGTAGGTCGCCCCCAGGCACACGGAGAGGAAGTCGCCCTCCTCGACCCGGCGGTCGGTGGGGCGATGGGCGCGGCGGCCGGCGTTCGGGCCGGTGGCGACGGAGGTGGGGAAGGCCGGGCCGTCCGCGCCGTGGTCGACGAGCCGCCGCTCCAGCTCCAGCGCGAGGTGCCGCTCGGTGCGGCCCACCAGGATGGATTCGAGCAGCTCTCCCAGCGCCTGGTCGGCGATCTCGGCGCCGATGCGCAGACAGGAGATCTCCTCCTCGTCCTTCACCACCCGGAGCTGCTCGACGGCGCCGCCCACGTCGCCGAGGCGCAGGGCCGGGGCGACGGAGCGCAGGGCCCGGTGCCGGGCCACCGTGAGGTGGTGCTCCTCCACGGCGAGGGAGTCAGCGCCCTGGGCCTGCGCGAGATCGGCGGCCGCGACGGCCGGGTCACCGGCGGCGCCGGGCAGCGGGTGCAGGCGCAGGGCCTCGTCGACCCGGCCGTCCACGGCGGGGTCGTCCGGGGGGCCGGTGCACACGAGCAGGTCCTCGTGCTTTCCGAGAAGGAGTACGGCGCCCTGCGGGGCCGCGCCCGCGAGGTACCGCACATTGGCGGGGCGGGAGATCAGCGCCGCCGCGCTGCCGGCCGCGTTGCAGCGCTCTCGTAGACGCGTTCGGCGGGATGCGTGCACCTCTGACATGAACCGAGCGTACGAGGGGTGGCTGAATGTCGCCGGTCGGGAAAGCCATCCGTGGCGAGGAAGGCCGCCACCGGCGACGGCGGCCGGCCACGGAAGGAGAGCCGGGCTGCTCGGGAAACAGCCACGAGCGGTGGGCGGGCGGAGGAAGGCGGCGAAACGGCTGGAGAGATCACCACTTGGGCGGGCTGGCCACGGCCCTGGCCAACACCTCGTCCAGCACCCGCGCCGTACCCGGCACATCCAGCTGCGAGTTGTCGATGATGGGCAACCCCGACCCGTACCACCCGGCCATACGGCCATGGATACGGGCGACCTCCTCGTCGGACAGCCGCCGGTTCCCGGACCGCTCGGCGTTCCGCTCCAGCACGATCTCCAGCCCCGGCAGCAGCACGACGGGAAGCAGGCCGGGCCCGACATGCCGCTTCCACCCGCCGAGCCCCACCACGGGCCGGTCGGGGAACACCGCGTCGTCGAGGATGCAGGAGATCCCGTTGGCGAGGAAGTTGCGCGCGGCGAAGCCGCAGGTACGGCGGGCGAGCCGGTACTGCGCCTCGGAGTGGTCGTTCCACCCGGACTGCGGGTCGGCGAAGCCCGAGCGCACCCACTCGCGGACGTCGTCCAGGCTGATGTGTGCCGTCGGCACCCGGCGCCGGCCGGCCCAGTACTTGGCGACGCTGGTCTTGCCGGCCCCCGCGGGCCCGATGAGCAGCACGGCGAGGGTGGTGGTCTGCGGGTCGGGCCCCATCGGGGCCGGGGGCGCGCCGGGCACCCCGACCGGGCCGCCGGGGGGCAGCGCGACGTGCCCGGTGGTGTCGACGGGTGGCGCGGGCGGCGGCGCGGTGAAGCCGTGCGCGGGAGGTGGCGGCGGAACCGGGTGGTGCTGGCCCTGCTGCTGCGCGGCCGGCGGCCAGCTCGCGGCCGGTCCGTGCCCCGGCTGGTGGGGCGGCGGCAGCGGAGACCCCACTGCGTGCTGCATCCGGTGCCACTCCGTCTCGTACAGGCAATGGGCGGTGGCGGCGGGGCGGGCCCGCTCCCTACCGAACGGTACCGCCCCCGGCCGTCCTTTGGTGAACGGCCGGGGGCGGTCACAAGTGCCCGGCAGGACAGGCGAATCGGACGGAGCGGGCTTACTGCCCCACTTCGCCGTACGCCGCGAGCAGCACGGCCGGGTCGGGGCCCTCCAGGACCGTCGGCTTGGCCAGGCCGTCCAGCACGATGAAGCGCAGCAGGTCACCGCGCGACTTCTTGTCGACCTTCATGGCCTCCAGAAGCTTGGGCCACTGGTCGTACCGGTAGTGCAGGGGCAGTCCGACCGCTTCGAGGATCGTGCGGTGCCGGTCCGCCGTGGCGTCGTCCAGGCGGCCCGCCACACGGCCCAGTTCGGCGGCGAAGAGCATGCCGACCGCGACCGCGGCGCCGTGGCGCCACGTGTAGCGTTCGTTCTTCTCGATGGCGTGGCCGAGTGTGTGACCGTAGTTGAGGATCTCCCGCAGACCGGACTCCTTCAGGTCCGCGGAGACCACCTCCGCCTTCACCCGGATCGAGCGCTCGATCAGCTCCGCCGTGTGCGGACCCGCGGGCGTACGCGCCGCCTCGGGGTCGGCCTCGATGAGGTCCAGGATCGCCGGGTCGGCGATGAAACCGGCCTTGATGATCTCGGCGAGCCCGGAGACGTAGTCGTTGACCGGCAGGGAGTCGAGCGCGGCCAGGTCGCAGAGCACACCGGCCGGCGGGTGGAAGGCGCCGACCAGGTTCTTGCCCTCGGCGGTGTTGATGCCGGTCTTGCCGCCGACGGCCGCGTCGACCATCGCCAGGACCGTGGTGGGAACGGCGATCCAGCGCACGCCCCGCAGCCAGGTCGCGGCCACGAAGCCCGCGAGGTCCGTGGTCGCCCCGCCGCCGACGCCGACGACCACGTCGGTGCGGGTGAAGCCGGACTGCCCCAGCGCCTTCCAGCAGTAGGCCGCGACCTCGGCGGTCTTGGCCTCCTCCGCGTTGGGCACCTGGATCGCGACGGCCTCGTAGCCCTGCTCGGCCAGATCGGCGCGCAGCGCGTCACCGGTCTCGGCCAGCGCCTCGGGGTGGATGACCGCGACGCGCTTGGCCTTCGGGCCGATCAGCCGGGCCAGCTCGCCCAGGAGCTGACGGCCCACCAGCACGTCGTACGGGTCGTTGCCGCCGACGTGGATCGTCGTCACCGTCTCGCTCATGCTTCTTTCAACTCCAGTGCGTCCAGGGCGGCCTGGGTGACCTCTTCCGGCGTACGGCCGTCGGTCGCCACGACCGCCGTGGCGACCTCCTCGTACAGGTGCCGCCGTGCCTCCATCAGCTCGCGCCACTGCTTGCGCGGGTTCACCGTGAGCAGCGGGCGGGCCACGTTCAGCCCGGTGCGCTGGACCGCTTCCTCGACGTCCATGGAGAGGTAGACGACGGGGCGGCCGGTCAGCAGCGCGCGGGTGTCCGCGTCGAGTACGGCGCCGCCGCCGAGCGCGAGGACGCCCTCGTGCTCGGCCAGGGCACGGGCGACCGCCTGCTTCTCCAGGGAGCGGAAGGCGGGCTCGCCCTCCTCCACGAAGATGTCGGAGATCTCCCGGCCCTCGGCGGCGACGATGTCCTCGTCGGTGTCCCGGTAGCCCACGTCGAGCCGCTCGGCCAGCAGCTGCCCGACGGTGGACTTGCCCACGCCCATCGGGCCGACCAGGACGACGAGCGGTCCGCTCATCGGATGTGCAGGTTGTCGAGGTACGACGTCACATTGCGCCGGGTCTCCGCGACGCTGTCGCCGCCGAACTTCTCCGCCACCGCGTCGGCCAGCACCAGTGCGACCATCGCCTCGGCGACGATGCCCGCGGCCGGGACCGCGGAGACGTCGGAGCGCTGGTGGTGTGCCTGGGCAGCCTCGCCCGTGCTGACGTCCACCGTCTGCAGCGCGCGCGGCACGGTCGCGATCGGCTTCATCGCGGCCCGCACCCGCAGCAGCTCGCCGGTGGACAGGCCGCCCTCGGTGCCGCCGGCCCGGCCGGAGGCGCGCTTGATGCCCTCGGGGGTGTTCACGATCTCGTCGTGGGCCTTGGAGCCGGGCACCCTGGCCAGCTCGAAGCCGTCGCCGATCTCGACGCCCTTGATCGCCTGGATGCCCATGAGGGCGCCCGCCAGACGCGCGTCCAGCTTGCGGTCCCAGTGCACGTGCGAGCCGAGGCCCACGGGAACGCCGTACGCCAGCACCTCGACGACACCGCCCAGGGTGTCGCCGTCCTTGTGGGCCTGGTCGACCTCGGCCACCATCGCCTTCGAGGCGTCGGAGTCGAGGCAGCGCAGCGGGTCGGCGTCCAGCTTCTCGACATCGGCCGGGGTCGGGTACACGCCCTGCGGGGCCTTCACGGAGCACAGCTCCACGACGTGCGAGACGATCTCGATGCCGGCCGTCTCCTTGAGGTAGGAGCGGGCGACCGCGCCCAGCGCGACCCGGGCCGCCGTCTCACGGGCGGAGGCGCGCTCCAGGATCGGACGGGCCTCGTCGAAGCCGTACTTCTGCATGCCGGCGAGGTCTGCGTGGCCGGGGCGGGGACGGGTCAGCGGCGCGTTGCGGGCCAGCGCGGCGAGCTCCTCCGGGTCGACCGGGTCGGCCGCCATGACCTGCTCCCACTTGGGCCACTCGGTGTTGCCCACCATGACCGCGACGGGGGATCCGAGGGAGAGGCCGTGCCGGACGCCACCGAGGAAGGTGACCTCGTCCCGCTCGAACTTCATCCGGGCACCGCGTCCATAACCGAGCCGGCGCCGGGCCAGGTGGTCCGCCACCATCTCCGTGGTGATCGGCACGCCGGCCGGAAGACCTTCCAGCGTCGCCACGAGTGCGGGGCCGTGCGACTCCCCCGCGGTCAGCCAGCGCAACCTGCTCAACGGTGCTCCTCAATGCTCGCGCCCCGGTTACTGCCTGCGTACGCGTCTGCGCGCGTACGGCGACGGCGAAACCAGGTGCGCGGCCCCGGGCCCGCCACCACCGATCCTCCCACGTCCGTGCCCCTGTCCCGGCCGCCGGTCCATCAGACGGACGGAACCTGACACAGTTCCTGACAGGACTTCGTCAGACCGAGCCGTCCTGGCGCGGCTGGGCGGGCGCGTAGGACCCGAGGAAGTCGGCGCCACCGGGCTGCGCGGGGGCCCCGCCCGCCTGGGCCGGAGACTGGGCCTGGGCCTGGGCCTGCGGGGCGTAGGGCCCCAGGAAGTCGGCGCCGCTCGGCTGCGCCGGGGCGGCCTGCGGGGCGTACGGCCCCAGATGATCGGCCCCGCTGCCCTGCGACGGCACCATGACCGGCACACCGGATCGCCGGGCCCGCCGCTGGTCGATCTTCCGCTTCAGCTTGACGACCCACGAGATCACGACGACCAGCACGACCAGCGCCAGCACGGTGATCTGCACCCACTCGGGCATGAACTTCAACAGCGCCTCGAAGATCTCGCTCTTCCCCGACGCAAGCTGCACACCAGACGACATGCGGTGACATCCCCTCCTGGTCCCACCCCCTGCGGAACCGAGAGCGGATCTTAGCGCCGTTCGGCGAGCGCCCGCTCACCCGCCCTGCGCATGGCGTCCAGCGGCGCCGGGGAGCGGCCGGTCATCTGCTCGACCTGGAGCACGGCCTGGTGCACCAGCAGGTCCAGGCCGCTGACGACGGCTCCGCCGTACGCCGACCAGCGGGCGGCGAGCTGGGTGGGCCAGGGATTGTACAGCACGTCGAAGAGGGTCGCCGGGCGCTCGGGGAGGTGCGGGGCGAGGGCGTCGGTGGCACCGGCGGGGGTGGTCGCGATGACCAGGGGTGCGCGCAGGGCCTGTTCGGCGTCCGCCCAGTCGGCGATGCGCACGTCGACGTCCAGCCGCTCGGCCCACTGCCGGATCTCGGCGGCGCGGGCCTCGCTGCGGACGTAGACGGAGACCTCGCCGGTGCAGACGCGGGCGAGGGCGGCCAGCGCGGAGGAGGCCGTGGCGCCCGCGCCGAGGATCGCCGCGGCGTCGACCTTGTCGATGCCGTGCTCGCGCAGGGCCGCGACGATCCCGGGGATGTCCGTGTTGTCCCCGCTGCGGCTGCCGTCGGCACCGAACACGACGGTGTTCACGGCGTCCACCGAGGCCGCGGTCTCGCTGACGGAGTCCAGCAGCGGGATGACCGCCCGCTTCAGCGGCATGGTCAGCGACAGCCCGGCCCACTCGGACCCGAGCGTGCCGAAGAAGTCGGCGAGCCCGTCCTCGCCGACCTCGAAACGGTCGTACGTCCAGCCCTCCAGGCCCAGCTCCGCGTAGGCGGCACGGTGCAGCACCGGGGAGAGGGAGTGGGCGATCGGGGAGCCGAGCACGGCTGCCCTGCGGGGTGCGGCGGCGGTCATCAGTTGTTCCTAGAGCGGTTGAACTCTTCGACGAGCTTCTGGTGCTCGGCGTTCGTCTTGGTGAACTTGCTGGTCTTCCCGTCGAGCGAGATGAAGTAGTACCAGCCGTCGTCCGTGGGCTTCAGCGCGCCCTTGAGCGCGTCCTCGCCGGGGTTGCTGATCGGCCCGGGCGGCAGGCCCCGGTAGTAGTAGGTGTTGTAGGGGTTGTCGTAGTTCCTCAGCTCTTCGAGCGTGAGATCGATCTTGCTCTGGTTCTTGATGTAGTTGTACGTGGAGTCGAACTCCAGCTTCCCGTAGGTCTGCGGGTTGCCGGGCTTCCTGCGGTTGTAGACGACCTCGGCCATCTTGCGGAAGTCGTCGTGGCTGGTGCCCTCGGCCTGGACCAGGCTGGCGACCGTGATCAGCTGCCAGGGGTTCTCCAGGCCGAGGCTCTCGGCCTTCTTCTCCACGCCCATGTCCTCGTACCTCTCGGTGGCCCGGGCCACCATCTGCTTGAGGACGTCCTTGGGCTTCTGGCCCTTGGTGACCGGGTAGCTGGAGGGGTAGAGGAAGCCTTCGAGCGGGTCCTTGACGTTGTCGTGGTTCTGCGCCCACTCGGGCAGGCCGAGGCTCTTCCAGTCCTCCTCGGCGATCTTGGCCGTGGTGCCCTCGTCGACCTCCAGGCGCTGGTCGATCAGCTCGTAGATGTCGGCGTTGCGCTTGCCCTCGGCGATGATCAGGTTGCTGCGGCTCTCGTCGCTGAGCATCAGCTCGACCGCGCTGTCCGCCGACATCTCCTGCTGAAGCGTGTAGACGCCGTCCTGGATGCTCTTGCCGTCGGGATTGCGCTGCTGGGCGGCGACGAAGGCGTCGACGCTCTTGACCACACCGGCCCGCTTCAGCTCCTGGCCGATGACCGCGCCCGTGGCGCCCTTGGGAATGGTGACGGTGACCTGCTCGCCGTTGCCGCCGCCCGCGAAGTCCGGGGCGCTGCCGAAACGATCCTGGTAGAACTGGTACCCGAAGTAGCCGACACCGGCGACACCGCCGGCGAAGACCAGGGCGACGACCAGGCAGGCGCAGCCGTTGCGGCTCTTCTTGTCCTTGGCGCCCTTGCCCCCGCGACCCCGGCGCTCGCCGCGGCCGCGCCGGCCGCCGGGCTCGTCGCCGGGCTTGTCGCCGGTCTCGTCGAAGTCCTCGTCGTCGTTCCCACCCCCGAAGAAGTCCTTCTCGCCCTGGTCGGGGCCCGGGTCCCAGTCGGTCTCGGGCTCGGGTTCGGGGCGCCGGCGGGACGGCGGCTCGGGCGGCGGGTAGGCGTCGGGCGTCTGGTAGAAGTCGGGCTGCTGGTCTCCGTATGCCGCGGCCTGCTGCCCGTAGGGGTCGGCCGGGTCGCCCGGGTACGGGGCCTGCGGATGGGTGCCCGTGGCCCAGCCGGTGTTGTCGTAGGGCTGCTGGCCGTACTGCTGCTGCGGGTGCTGCTGTTGCTGTTGCGGGTGCTGCGGGTGCTGCTGCGTCTGGCCGTAGGGGTCCAGGGGGTTGCCCCACTGGTCGTACTGCTGCGGCTGCTGCTGTTGCGGGTAATGCTGCTGCTGGCCGCCGTAGGCAGGCTCATGGCCCTGCTGGGCCTCCTGCCCGCCCCATCCGCCGTCCCCGTACAACGGGTCCTGCGGATGCCACGGTTCGGAGCCTTGGCCCCGGCCATACTCAGTCATCGATCCCCTAGAGCCGCGAGGCGGAAGGCGCGGGGATCGGGAGTCCCTGTTCCGTTCCGCCTCTTCTTGTGCGGTGGCTGTTCGAACGCCGCCACATCGCGCGGAACGTTACCGTATCGCGATCAGATGACCACTTCGACGCCCTCGCCCGGAGCTTTACCTGACACCCGTTCGGATTCCAGCGCCTGCTGGAGGATGATCACGGCGGCTGCCTGGTCGATGACGGAACGGCCCTTCTTGGACTTCACGCCCGAGGCGCGCAGCCCCTGACTGGCCGTCACGGTCGTCATCCGCTCATCGACGAGCCTCACCGGAATCGGCGCGATCATGCGGGCGAGTTCCTGGGTGAAGCCGCGCACCTTGACGGCGGCGGGGCCCTCGCCCCCCTTGAGGGAGCGAGGCAGACCGACGACGACCTCGATCGGCTCGTACTCCTCGGCCAGTTGCTTCAGCCGGCGCTGCGCCGCGGGGATGTCCCGGCCGGGAACGGTCTCCACCGGGGTGGCGAGGATCCCGTCGGGGTCGCACGAGGCGACCCCGATGCGGGCGTCCCCGACGTCGATGGCGAGCCGACGTCCTCTGCGCATTACTTGGCCGTCTCCGCGACCAGGCGCTCGACGGCGTCCACGGCCTCGCCGACGGCGGCCGGGTTCTGGCCGCCGCCCTGGGCGACGTCCGGCTTGCCGCCACCGCCGCCGCCGAGGGTCTTGGCGGCGGCGCGCACCAGTTCACCGGCCTTCAGACCGCGCTCGCGGGCGGCCTCGTTGGTGGCGATGACCGTCAGCGGCTTGCCGTTGTTGACCGTGAACAGGGCCACGACCACGGCGCGACCGCCCTGGATGCGGCCACGCACGTCGAGGACCAGCTTGCGCAGGTCGTCCGGCGTGGTGCCGTCCGGGACCTGACCGGTGACGACGGCCACACCGTTGACGTCCTTGGCGGACCCGGCGAGACCGGCGGCGGCCTGGAGCACCTTCTCGGCGCGGAACTTCTCGATCTCCTTCTCGGCGTCCTTCAGCTTGCCGAGCATCGCCGAGACCTTCTCCGGCAGTTCCTCCGGACGGCCCTTGATCAGCTCCTGGAGCTGGGCGACGACCGTGTGCTCACGGGCGAGGAAGTTGTAGGCGTCCACCCCGACCAGAGCCTCGATACGGCGCACACCGGAGCCGATGGAGGACTCGCCGAGCAGCTTCACCAGGCCCAGTTGGGAGGTGTTGTGCACATGGGTGCCACCGCACAGCTCCTTGGAGAAGTCGCCGATGGTGACCACACGCACGCGCTCGCCGTACTTCTCGCCGAACTCGGCGATGGCGCCCTGCTTCCTGGCCTCGTCGATGCCCATGACCTCGGCTTGCACGTCCAGATCGCGGGCGAGCACCTCGTTGATCTTCTGTTCGACGTAGGTCATCACGGCCGTGGGAACGGCGGACGGGGAACCGAAGTCGAAGCGGAAGCGGCCGGGCTGGTTCTCCGAACCGGCCTGGGCGGCCGTCGGGCCGAGGGCGTCGCGCAGGGCCTGGTGGGTGAGGTGGGTGGCCGAGTGGGCGCGGGCGATGGCCGTGCGGCGACGGGCGTCGATCGAGGCGTGGGCCTTGGCGCCGACGGTGACCTCGCCGAACTGGACGACGCCCTTGTGCACGTACACCCCGGGCACCGGCTTCTGACAGTCGCGGATCTCGATGACCGCACCGGAGTCGACCTTGATGCGGCCGGTGTCGCCGATCTGGCCACCGCCCTCGGCGTAGAACGGCGTGCGGTCCAGGACGATCTCGACCTCGTCGCCCTCGGTGGCGGCCGGGGAGGAGACACCGTCGACCAGGATGCCGACGACCGTGGTCTCGCTCTCGGTGTCCGCGTAGCCGAGGAAGTCGGTGGCGCCGGCCTTGTCCGCGATCTCGCGGTAGGCACCCATGTCGGCGTGACCGGTCTTCTTGGCCAGGGCGTCGGCCTTGGCGCGCTCCCGCTGCTCCTTCATCAGGCGGCGGAAACCGTCCTCGTCCACGGACAGCCCCTGCTCGGCGGCCATCTCCAGGGTGAGGTCGATCGGGAAGCCCCAGGTGTCGTGGAGCAGGAACGCCTTGTCGCCGGGCAGCACGCTCGAACCGGCGCCCTTGGTCTCGGTGACGGCGGTGTCGAGGATGTTGGTGCCGGCCTTCAGCGTCTTGAGGAAGGCGTTCTCCTCGGCGACGGCGACCTTCTCGATGCGCTCGCGGTCGGTGATCAGCTCCGGGTACTGCTGGCCCATCATGCCGATCACGGTGTCGATCAGGTCCTTGACGACCGGACCGCCGGCGCCCAGCAGCCGCATGTTGCGGATGGCGCGGCGCATGATGCGGCGCAGCACATAACCACGGCCCTCGTTGCCCGGCGTGACGCCGTCGCCGATGAGCATCGTGGCGGTGCGCATGTGGTCGGTGACCACGCGCAGGGACACGTCCGAGGCATGGGCCTCGCCGTAGCGGACGCCGGTCAGCTCGGTGGCCTTGCCGATCACGGCCATGGAGGTGTCGATCTCGTACATGTTCTGCACGCCCTGCAGAATCATGGCGAGGCGCTCCAGGCCGAGGCCCGTGTCGATGTTCTTGCTCGGCAGCTCGCCGAGGATCTCGAAGTTGTCCTTGCCGGTGCCCTCGCCCCGCTCGTACTGCATGAAGACGAGGTTCCAGATCTCCACGTACCGCTCGTCGTTGACGGCGGGGCCGCCCTCGGCGCCGAACTCGGGGCCGCGGTCGTAGTTGATCTCGGAACAGGGGCCGCAGGGGCCGGGCACGCCCATGGACCAGTAGTTGTCCTTCATGCCCAGGCGCTGGATGCGCTCCTTGGGCACACCGACGACCTCGTGCCAGATGCGCTCGGCCTCGTCGTCGTCCTTGTAGACGGTGATCCAGAGCTTCTCCGGCTCCAGGCCGTAACCGCCCTTGTCCTGGGGGCTGGTGAGCAGCTCCCAGGCGAGCTTGATGGCGCCTTCCTTGAAGTAGTCGCCGAAGGAGAAGTTGCCGCACATCTGGAAGAACGTGCCGTGGCGGGTGGTCTTGCCGACCTCTTCGATGTCCGGCGTGCGCACGCACTTCTGCACGCTGGTGGCGCGGTCGAAGGGCGGCTTGACCTCACCCAGGAAGTAGGGCTTGAAGGGCACCATGCCGGCGGGGACCAGGAGCAGAGTCGGGTCGTCCGCGATGAGCGACGCCGAAGGGACGACGGTGTGCCCGCGCTCCTCGAAGAAGCTCAGCCAGCGGCGGCGGATCTCAGCCGACTCCATCAGTGGTCCTCATTCCGGTTGTTCCAGTACACCGTGGGTTCGATGTACTTCGGGTTGCTGTGGTTCTCGATGGCGGTGTGCCGCCGGGGGGCGGGAAGCTCGGGGTGCTCGTGGATTCCGAGTGCCTCTTCGAGCTCGGCCTCCCGCTGGGCCATGTTGTCGCGGACATCGAGGGCGAAGCCCACCGCACGGTCCTTCAGACGCTGTCCGGCCTCGATCGCCTTGTTGGTGGCGGTGACGGCGAGATGCTCGGGGGTCAGCTGCCTGAGCTTGCGGTTGACCTTGGTGGTGGCCCACACACCGGCGGCGACGCCCGTGCTGAACCAGAAAGTGCGGCGGAACATCGGTCGGTCTCAGCCCTTCTTCCGCTTGTCCCGCCGGGCGGCCGCAACCGTACGGCCCACGATCACGGTACGCCGGGGCGCCTTCGCGGGCACGTCGTCCTTGCGGTCGCCCAGGGTCCGGCGCACGCCGTACCCGAACGCGGCGATCTTGACCAGGGGGCCACCGAAGGTGGAGGCGACGGTCGTGGAGAGCGCGGAGGCGTTCGAGGTGACCTCCTGGACGTCCGAGGCGATCGCGTCGACCCGGTCGATCTGGGTCTGCGCGGAACGCACCGCCGCCGAGGCGTCGGCCAGCAGCGGTACGGCCTGGTCCGTCACGTCCGCGACCAACTTGGTGGTCGCCCTGAGCGTCTGGGCCAGCCTCGCGAGTGCCACCGCGAGGAAGGAGACCAGGATCGCCCAGAAGACGGCCACCAGGATCCCGGCCACCTCTCCACCGGACACCTTGCGCACCCGCTCCCGTGCTCTGAACTTCGGAACCATAAAAAGTCGTGCACCGAGCCTATCGCGCCGTGACCGGCGCACCGTACCGGATTAGGGCCGGAGCCGAAGCGGAATCCGGCTGCCCGATTGTACGGAGTGATTACGGTTCAGCACGCTCCGTGTCCTGTGCGAGTGGAACAGGGCGCCGGGGAGCCGGGGCGGGGCAATCTGCCCGCCGAGCTGGACGCGTTCGTGGGCCGCACGGCCGAGTTGGGCGGGGTGGCGGCCGCGCTGGACGCCTCGCGGCTGGTCACCGTGACCGGGGGCGGCGGGGTCGGCAAGTCCCGCCTCGCGGCACACGCGGCCGCGCGACGGCGGCTCCCGCACGGAGTGTGGCGGGTGGAGCTGGCCGCCGTACGCGACCCGGACTTCATCGCGTACACGCTGATGGAGGCCCTCCGGCTGACCGACCAGACCACCCGGCACCCCCGCGAGACCCTGCTCGACCGGCTCGCGGAGCGCGAACTCCTGCTGGTCCTCGACGGGTTCGAGCATCTGGTGGAGTCCACCGCCGAGCTCGTGGGCGAACTGCTGCGACGGCTGCCCGGACGGGGAGCGCTGGACCCGTTCCTACGCGCTGTTCGTGCTGGCGTACGCGGCCTGGGGCGACGGCGATCTGGGACGCGCCCGGTCGCTGCTGACCGGCTGCCTGGCCGCCGCGGACGGCTTCAACGACCTGCTCTGCTCGGTGCTGGTGGTGGAGCTGCTGGCGCTGGTGACGGTGGCGGAGGGCGACCCGGCCGAGGCGGCGGTGCTCCAGGGGGCGGCGGCCGGGATGTGGCCCTCGGTGGGGCTGCCGCTGTTCGGCTCCGGCTGCTACAATCGGCCGCACGAGCTGTGCGAGGCGGCGGCCCGCGAGGAGATGGGCGACGCCCGGTACGAGGAGTGCGTGCGGCTCGGCCGGCGCGCGGCGGTGGCCCGGGCACTCGGCCGCTCCGGCCCCAGCCCGGCCCGGAAACCGGCGGGCGCGGCCGGCCCGGCGTGGCAGACGCGGGGCGCCGCGGAAAAGCGGAAGCCCGCCGCCTCCCCCACCCGCGGGGGCGGGGAGACGACGGGCTGAGGTACCGCGATCGGTGGTACCGCGCCTGCTGGGATCAGCGGGCGTAGTACTCGACGACGAGCTGCTCGTCGCAGATCACCGGGATCTCCTTGCGGTTCGGCTCACGGTCCAGGCGGAACGCCAGGGCCCTGAGGTTCACCTGGAGGTAGCGCGGGGTCTCACCGTCGGGGGCGAAGCCGCCCTCACGGGCGATGGAGAAGAGGGTCTTCTCACGGCTGCGCTCGCGGACCATCACGACGTCGTCGGGACGGACGCGGAAGGACGGCTTGTCGACCTTCTGGCCGTTGACCTCGATGTGGCCGTGGACGACCATCTGGCGGGCCTGGTAGATCGTGCGGGCGATGCCCGAACGCAGGACCAGCGCGTCGAGACGGCGCTCGAGCTCGATGATCAGGGCCTCACCGGTCTTGCCCTGGACCTTGGAGGCACGCTCGTAGGCGCGGACGAGCTGACGCTCGGACACGTCGTACTGCGCGCGCAGACGCTGCTTCTCGAGCAGACGGACCTTGTAGTCCGAGTTCTGCTTGCGGCCGCGGCCGTGCTCACCCGGCGGGTAGGGGCGGGCCTCGAAGTACTTGACGGCCTTCGGGGTCAGCGCGATGCCGAGGGCACGCGACTTCTTGACCTTGGGGCGGGACTGGTTCGCCACTGTCTTTTCCGTTTCTGTTTCCGGCTTGTCAGAGTCGTGGGAGGTCGCATCCGCAGCCGGGGAAACCCGCCGGGTCCCGTTGCCGGGCCTGGTGGGCAGCCGCTCCCCTGGTCTGGGCACATACGTGCAGCACGCGAGAGGCCCACCGGCCGTTCCCGGAACTCCGGGTGGTGGTGGGCTGCCCGCGACACCGATCGACGGTGCGCGACGCTCCTGGAACCCGCTGAGGGGCTCCGGCCGGATGTCCCGCTCTGACTGCGCGGGACTCGGCACTTCGGGGCAGTCTACAGGCTGGTCACGACCGCCTGCGACCGAGGTGCTGACGGGTCCACTCCACCGCGTCCGCGTACCGCGCCTCGCCGCCGTGCCGGGTCGGCGTGTAGTACTCGCGGTCCTTCAGGGCGTCCGGCGCGTACTGCTGCTCGGCGATGCCCTCGGGCAGGTCGTGCGGGTACACGTACCCCTGCGCGTGCCCCAGCTTGGCCGCGCCCTTGTAGTGCCCGTCGCGCAGATGCGCCGGCACGGGTCCGGCCAGTCCCTTGCGTACGTCGTCCAGGGCGGCGCCGATCGCGGTGGTCGCGGCGTTGGACTTGGGCGCGAGGGCCAGGGCGATGGTGGCGTGGCTGAGGGTGAGGGCGGCCTCGGGGAAGCCGATCATGGCGACGGCCTGGGCCGCGGCGACCGCGATCGGCAGCGCGTTCGGATCGGCGAGGCCGATGTCCTCGCTGGCGGAGATCATCAGGCGCCGGGCGATGAAGCGCGGGTCCTCGCCCGCCTCGACCATCCGGGCCAGATAGTGCAGGGCGGCGTCGACGTCGGAGCCGCGGATCGACTTGATCAGGGCGCTGGCCACGTCGTAGTGCTGGTCGCCGTCGCGGTCGTACGTCACGGCCGCGCGGTCGACGGTCTCCTCCAGGGTGGTGAGGGAGATCTCCCGCTCGTCCTTGTCGAGGGCGGCCCCGGCGGCGGCCTCCAGGGCGGTCAGGGCGCGGCGTGCGTCGCCGCCGGCGATGCGCAGCAGATGGTCCGCTGCCTCGTCGGAGAGGCCGACCGCGTTCTTCAGGCCGCGCTCGTCGGTCAGGGCGCGCTTCAGCAGGCCCCGGACGTCGTCGTCGGTGAGGGGCTCCAGGGTAAGCAGCAGGGAGCGGGACAGCAGGGGGGAGATCACCGAGAAGTACGGGTTCTCGGTGGTCGCCGCGATCAGGGTGACCCAGCGGTTCTCGACGGCCGGGAGGAGGGAGTCCTGCTGGGCCTTGCTGAAGCGGTGGATCTCGTCCAGGAAGAGGACGGTCTCCTTGCCGTAGCCACCGGTGGCGCGGCGGGCGCCGTCGATGACCGCGCGGACCTCCTTGACGCCCGCGGTGATCGCGGAGAGCTCCACGAAGCGCTTGTTGGTGGCCTTGGAGACGACGTAGGCGAGGGTGGTCTTGCCGGTGCCGGGCGGGCCCCAGAGGATCACCGAGGAGGGACCGGCCGGTCCGCCGGAGCCCTCGCCGACCAGTCGGCGCAGCGGGGAGCCCGGCTTGAGCAGATGCTGCTGACCCACGACCTCGTCGAGGGTGCGCGGGCGCATCCGGACGGCCAGGGGGCTGCTCGTCGGGTCCTTCTCCTGGCGCTCTTCGGCGGCTGCGGTGAACAGATCGGGCTCCACGCTGAAACCCTAAATCACCGCACTGACAATCCCCTCCGGGCTGTCAGCTCGTCCAGAAGTCCCACCAGCGGGTCAGGATCAGCATGCCGATGATGCCGATGTGCAGCACGGGCATGACCCAGGTGAACTCGCCGAAGAAGCTCTTGAGCCAGTTCGGGGCGGGCAGGAAGCCGTTGCGGATGTTGAACGAGGTCACGTACCAGAACATGACGATCGTGGCGACCCAGGCCAGGCAGCACCACAGGCACAGGGCGTTGATCCGGTACAGCGACTGGAACATCAGCCAGGCGCAGAAGGAGACACCGAAAAGGGTGCCGGCGTTGAAGGTGAGCCAGTACCAGCGCGGGAAGCGGGCACGGGCCAGCAGGCTGATGCCGACGCAGATCACGATGCCGTAGGCGACGAGGCCGAGCATCGGGTTGGGGAAGCCGAAGACGGATGCCTGGTCGCTCTCCATCACGCTGCCGCAGGAGACGACCGGGTTGAGGCTGCACCCGGGCGTGAACGTCTTGCCCTCGGCCTTCGCCTCCAGCAGCTTGAACTTGTCGATCGTGATGACCCAGGCGGCCAGCAGACCCGCGGCGCCCGTGATCACGAGCAGCAGGGCGAAGGCGCGGCTGCCGCCGGCCGTGCGTGGCTCCGTGCCGGCGGCCCGGGGTTCGGGCTCCGTCGAGACGTCCTGGAGTGTCGTCTTGCTCATCGCGCCGATTCCGTCACTTGAGAGTGGGAACTGCTTCGGGCAGGGGTCATTGTGCCGCACTCGCCTGTGTGGGCACCGTTCGCTCCACATAAGGGGGTACGTCCGTTCAGCCGGGAGCGTTCGGCATCGGACAGATGTCCGGACGCTCGACGCACCACGAGAGGGCGTGTCCGGACGCGTATGCGAAAGGGCGCCCGGTGCCGTCCGGCTCCGGGCGCCCCCGCACGTCGACGCGCGCGTGCTCAGCCGAGCCGCGCCGCCAGTTCGGCGACGATCTCGCCCACGCCCACCGCGGACTGCTCGCCGGACTCCATGTCCTTGAGCTGGACGACGCCCTCGGCGAGGTCGCGCTCACCGGCCACGATCGTGTAGCGGGCGCCCGAGCGGTTGGCGTTCTTCATGGCGCCCTTCAGGCCCTTGGCGCCGTACGAGAAGTCCGCCGCGATCCCGGCCCGGCGCAGCTCGGTGACCTTGGCGAACAGCACCCGGCGGGCCTCCTCGCCGAGGGGCACGGCGAACACGCTGGTGGACGCGGGCAGTTCGAGTTCGATGCCCTCGGCCTCCAGGGCGAGGACCGTGCGGTCGACGCCGAGGGCCCAGCCGACGGAGGGCAGGACGGGCCCGCCGATCATCTCGGACAGGCCGTCGTAGCGGCCGCCGCCCCCCACCGCGGACTGGGAGCCCAGACCGTCGTGGACGAACTCGAAGGTCGTGCGGGTGTAGTAGTCCAGGCCGCGCACCAGCTTGGCGTCGTCCTCGAAGCTCACGCCTTCGGTGACCAGAAGTGCACGGACCTCCTCGTGGTACGCCTTGCAGGCGTCGCACAGGTAGTCGCGCAGCAGGGGCGCGTCGCCGAGCTGCTTCTGGACCTCCGGGCGCTTGTCGTCGAGGACGCGCAGCGGGTTGATCTCCGCGCGGCGCAGGGTGTCCTCGTCGAGCTCCAGCCCGCGCAGGAAGTCCTGGAGGGCGGCGCGGTAGACCGGGCGGCACTCCTTGTCGCCGAGGCTGTTGAGCAGGACGCGGAAGTTCCTCAGCCCCAGCGAGCGGTACGCCTGGTCGGCCAGGATGATCAGCTCGGCGTCCAGGGCCGGGTCCTCGGCGCCGATCGCCTCGGCGCCGACCTGGGAGAAGTGGCGGTAGCGGCCCTTCTGGGGACGCTCGTAGCGGTAGTACGAGCCGGAGTACCAGAGCTTGACCGGGAGGTTGCCCGCCTTGTGCAGGTTGGCCTCCAGGGCGGCGCGCAGCACGGACGCGGTGCCCTCGGGGCGCAGGGCGAGGTGGTCGCCGCCCTTGGTCTGAAGGGTGTACATCTCCTTGGTGACGATGTCGGTGGACTCACCGACACCGCGCGCGAACAGCTCGACGTTCTCGAAGCCGGGCGTCTCGATGTAGCCGTAGCCGGAGTTGCGCAGCGGAGCGGCGATGGCCTCGCGGACGGCGAGGTAGGCGGCGCTGTCCGGCGGGATCAGGTCGTACGTGCCCTTGGGGGCCTTGAAGGTGCTCACGGAAAGTCTCTCGTCACATTCCTCGTCGGGGAGCCTCGGTCGCTCCCTGGCCGGCGGCCACCTGCCGCAGATACGGGTTGGTGGCGCGCTCCCGGCCGATGGTCGTCTGGGGGCCGTGGCCGGACAGCACCACGGTCGAGTCGTCGAGCGGCAGGCACACGCGGGCCAGCGAGCCGAGCATCTCGTCCATGTCACCGCCGGGCAGGTCGGTGCGTCCGATGGAGCCGGCGAACAGCAGATCGCCCGAGAACAGGATCGGCGGGATGTCCGCCGCCTCGGGCATGCCGAAGGTCACCGACCCCTTGGTATGGCCGGGCGCGTGCGCCACGGTCAGCTCCATACCGGCCAGCTCCAGCTTCGCGCCGTCGGTGAGCTCCTTGACGTCGTCCGGCTCGCCCACGGTCAGCTCGCCCATCAGAGGCATGCCGATGGACCGGCCGAGCGCCTTCTCCGGGTCGCTCATCATGTACCGGTCCTCGGGGTGGATCCAGGCCGGCACGTCGTGCGCTCCGCAGACCGGGACGACCGAGGCCACATGGTCGATGTGGCCGTGGGTGAGGACGACGGCGACGGGCTTGAGCCGATGCTTCTTCAGTGCTTCCTCGACTCCGGGGGCCGCCTGATGGCCCGGGTCGATGATCACGCACTCCTCACCGGCGGCGGGGGCGACGAGGTAGCAGTTCGTCCCCCAGGCCCCGGCGGGGAACCCGGCAATGAGCACGATCGTCCTTCGTTGTGTCGGTTCGGGTGGCTTGTGATTGGGCTACGCCTGAGGTCAGAGCCTACCGGCGCTGCCGATTTCTCAGCGAACCCATATACGGTACGGGGCAACACAGACGGACGTACGAGGAGACAACCCCGTGGTCACCCAGGAACAGCGGCGACGCCAGCTCGCCCGGGAGAAGTTCTTGCGGCAGCAGCAGCGGCGCACCGATGCACGGCGAAAGGCGCGGGTTCGCAACGCGGTCGTCGCATCGGTGCTCGGCGTGGTCCTGGTGGGCAGCCTCGCGCTGTACACGACCGGGGTGCTGAAGGACGACAAGGACGACAAGGTCAACGCGAGCGCCAGCGCGGACCCGACGCCGAGCGCTCCCGAGGACCCCTGCGACAAGCCGGCCGAGGGCGCGGTCAAGAAGCAGACGTGGAAGAAGGAGCCGGCGGTCGCCGTCGACGAGTCGGCGAAGTACACGATGAAGCTCGCCACGACGTGCGGTGACATAGACATCGCGCTGAACGCGTCGGCGGCCCCGCACACCGTGAACTCGTTCGAGTTCCTGGCCGGCAAGGGCTACTTCGACCACACCAGGTGCCACCGGCTCACCAGCAACGGCATCTTCGTGCTCCAGTGCGGCGACCCGACGGGCAGCGGCAGCGGTGGTCCCGGCTACACGATCCCGGACGAGAATCTGAAGGACAAGAGCCTCAAGGGCGGTGTCTACCCCGCCGGCACGGTTGCGATGGCGAACACCGGGCAGGCGCACACCGGCGGAAGCCAGTTCTTCCTCGTCTACCAGGACAGTCAGCTGCCGCCCAGCTACACGCCGTTCGGTACCGTTTCCGAGTCGGGCATGACGGTTCTGAAGAAGATCGCCGAGGCGGGCGAGAACACGGGCGCCGGGGACGGCGCGCCGAACGCGACCGTCGTGATCGACAAGGCGACGGTCGCGAAATCCTGACCGCCAACTGCGGAATTTCGGTCGCGCGGGATGCGGACAGGCGCCCCGCCGGTCGCCTATGTTGGCCGTGACGAAACTGTGGACGATGCCCGGGGGCCCAAGGCTCCTCGCAGGCATCATGTGGAGGAGGCGCTGTGAGCAGCGACCCGTGGGGCCGCGTCGACGAGACGGGGACCGTGTACGTGCGTACGGCCGAGGGCGAGCAGGTCGTCGGTTCCTGGCAGGCCGGCTCTCCTGAGGAGGCGCTGGCCTACTTCGAGCGCAAGTACGAGGGCCTGGTTGTCGAGATCGGCCTCCTCGAAAAGCGGGTGAAGACCACCGACCTGTCGGCGAAGGACGCCCAGATCGCCATCGACCATTTGCGCGAGCAGGTGGAGGCGCATCACGCGGTCGGCGATCTGGACGCGCTGCGGGGCCGGCTGGACAAGCTCGCTGGGCTGGTCGAGACACGCCGCGAGGAGCGCAAGGCGCAGCGGGCCAAGCAGACCGACGAGGCCCGGCACTCCAAGGAGGCGCTGGTCGCCGAGGCCGAGGAGCTGGCGCAGTCCGACCAGTGGCGGGCGGCCGGTGAGCGGCTGCGCGCGCTGGTGGACACCTGGAAGGGGCTGCCGCGGCTCGACCGCAAGTCGGACGACGAGCTGTGGCACCGCTTCTCGCACGCGCGGTCGGCGTTCTCCAAGCGGCGCAAGGGGCACTTCGCGCAGCTCGACGCGCAGCGCGAGGAGGCCCGCCGGACCAAGGAGCGGCTGGTCGCGGAGGCCGAGGCGCTGTCGAACTCCACCGACTGGGGTCCGACGGCCGCGCGCTACCGCGACCTGATGACCGAGTGGAAGGCGGCCGGCCGGGCGCAGCGCGAGCACGAGGACGACCTGTGGAACCGCTTCCGCGGCGCCCAGGACGTGTTCTTCGCCGCGCGTGGCTCGGTGTTCGCCGAGCGGGACGCGGAGCAGTCGGAGAACCTCAAGCTCAAGGAGGAGCTGGCCGAGGAGGCCGAGAAGATCCTCCCGGTGAGCGACCTGAAGGCGGCGCGGGCCGCGTTCCGGTCGATCAACGAGCGCTGGGAGGCCATCGGCCATGTGCCGCGGGACTCCCGGCCGAAGGTCGAGGGCCGGATGCACGCGGTCGAGCGGGCCATCCAGGAGGCCGAGGAGACCGAGTGGCGCCGGACGAACCCGGAGGCACGCGCGCGTGCCGCGGGTCTGACCGGTCAGCTCCAGGCCGCCGTGGACAAGCTCCGCGGCCAGATCGACCAGGCGCGTGCCCAGGGCAACAACGCCAAGGCCGACAAGCTGGAGCGTGAGCTGGAGGGCCGCCAGGCGCTGCTGGACCAGGCCCTGAAGGGTCTGCAGGAGTTCGGCGGCTGAGCCGCGCGTTCTTACGGCTGAGGGCTTCGTGGGCGTGGTTCGCCCGCGAGGCCCTCGGTCTTTCTCGCCGTGCGGGCGCCGGCGGCCTCCCGGTTCCCGGTCGGCTCGCGGTTCCCGGCGGGTTGTGGGGCGGCCGGCGGTTTCATGGCCCGCTCCTGGCTGTCCAGGGCGTGCCGCAGGACCTCGCAGGCCTGCTGGTGGTTGCCCGCCGCCTGGAGCAGTTCGGCGAGGCGCCGGCAGACGGTGACGGCTTCGGGGCCGAAGCGTTTGTGGGTCAGGTGGAAGGCGCTCTCCAGGATCTCGATGGCCTGCCGGTCCTGGCCCGTCTCGGTGAGCAGATCGGCGAGTTCCAGATGCACGGTGATGCTGTCGCCGTCGGAGTCCGGGGCGGTGCGCTGGAGGATCATGCCGAGGACGGGCAGTGCGTCGCGGTGCCGGCCCAGCGATCTGAGCAGCCGGGCCAGTTGCAGCCCGGACGACATCATGGCGGCCTCGACCTCGGCGGTCACAACGGGTCCGGCCGGTGTTCCGCGCCGGGCCCGCGCGCGGTTGCGGACCAGGGGCAGCCGTCCGACGTCGTTCTCCTGGCTGCGCTGCGGCAGCGGGCGGTTCTTGGAACTCAGGCGCATCGCGACCGCGCGGTAGAGCGTCTCCAGGAGAGCTGTTGCTGGATCAGGATGCGGCGGGTGGAGAGGGAGACCGACGCGAACATCGCCATCGCCTGTCCGCCGGCGCCGAGCCGGGCGAGGCAGACGCCCTGCCAGTACTGGCAGGTGAGGGTGGAGGGGTGGTCGGGTCCGAACATCGAGCGCCAGGCCTCGGCGAGGGTGCTGAGCAGTTCGATGGCCTCTTCGAGTGAGCCGCGCAGTACAAGGTTGACGGCCTCGCGCTGCTTGGCCGCCACCGCTTCGGGTGACATCGAGAGCAGGATGCTGCTGCGGGTGGCCGCGCTGAGTGTCACGGACCGTGTGGTGTCCAGGCCGACGTGCGGCTGGCCGGGCGGGTCGCCCGAGCGGCGCGGGTCGGGCTGCCAGTGGTCCGGTTCGGCTTCGGGAGAACGTCGCCACACCGGCCGGGGATCGGCCGGTGCGGCCCGTACCGTCCGCGTCACCTCGTCGTGGCGCGCCCCCGGCGGCTCCCCGGTCCGAGGTGGTGCCGGATACCCGGCCGGGCGGGGCTCCGCCTCCGGACCGGCCGCCCAGTCCGCGTCCGTCCGCGGCTCGGGCGGCCGGAAGCGCTCCACGGCCCGGTCGCGCAGGTTGTCGGTGACCGCGACGGCGATGAGCTGGTCCGCGGCCGTCGGACATCGCAGGCGGGCCAGTACGGCGTCCGGTCCGGTCCGGGCCTCGGGGTCCTTGCTCAGCAGGTCGGCGACCAGGTTCGCCAGGTCGTCGGGAACGCCCTTCTCGCCGCGCAGATGCGGGACACGCCTCGTTGACGACGCGGTACAGGATGGCGTGCACGGCGCTCTGCGGGGAGGCGAAGGGCTGTCGGCCGCAGAGCATCTCGTACATGCACACGCCGAGCGCGTACATGTCGCTGTACGGCCCCAACCGACCGCCCGCGACCGCCTCGGGCGACAGATAGCCGGGTGTGCCGACCATCGCGCCGGTACGGGTGAGGGCGGTGTCGGTGTGGTCGAAGAGGTGGGCGATGCCGAAGTCCTGGAGCACGACACGGCCCTGACGGGTCAGATGCACGTTGCTCGGCTTGATGTCGCGGTGCAGCACACCGGCCGCGTGCGCCGCCGCCAGCCCCGCGCACATCCCCGCCGCGACCGCGCGGACCGTCTTGGAGCCGAGCATGCCGCGCTCGGCCAGGAGGTTGCGCAGGTCCACACCCTCCAGCAACTCCATGACCAGGTACGGTTCGCCGTCCTGCATGCCCATGTCGTGGACCGCGACGATGTTCGGGTGCGCGATCCGGGCGAGCAGCCGGGCCTCACGGGTGAAGCGGGCCTCCAGATCGGACTCGCCGACGCCGGAGCGGATGATGACCTTGATCGCGACGCGGCGCTGGAGGGACTCGTCCACCGCCTCGTAGACCCGGCCCATACCGCCGGAGCCGAGCGTGCGCAGCACGCGGTAGCGCCGGCCGATCAGTCGCGATTCCGCCATGTCCCCCGCCCAAGGACTTTCCTGACCCTTAAGGATTCTCCCAACTCGCCTGCCGTGCAAGCGAGTCGGGCAATCCTGGGAGGTGGGAGGAACTACGACCTGTTGCGTGCCGAGGTCACCCGGTAGACGTCGTAGACGCCCTCGACACCGCGTACCGCCTTCAGTACGTGGCCGAGGTGCTTCGGGTCGCCCATCTCGAAGGTGAAGCGGGAGGTGGCCACGCGGTCGCGGGAGGTCTGGACGGCCGCGGAGAGGATGTTGACGTGCTGGTCGGACAGGACGCGGGTGACGTCCGACAGAAGCCGGGACCGGTCCAGGGCCTCGACCTGGATGGCGACCAGGAACACCGAGGACTGGGTCGGCGCCCACTCGACCTCAAGGATGCGCTCGGGCTCGCGGGACAGTGACTCCACGTTGACGCAGTCGGTGCGGTGAACCGATACGCCACTACCGCGGGTGACGAAACCGATGACCGGGTCGCCGGGGACGGGCGTACAGCACCGGGCCAGCTTGACCCACACGTCGTCGACGCCCTTGACCACAACGCCCGGATCGGCGCTGGAGCGGCGCTTTCGGCTGCGCCCACGGGCGGGCGGCACGCTCTCGTCGATCTCCTCGGTGGCCGCTTCCTCGCCGCCGAAGCCCTGGACGAGCTTCTGCACGATGTGCTGTGCGGAGACATGGCCCTCGCCGATCGCCGCGTACAGCGCGGAGATGTCCGAGTAGCGCATCTCGTGCGCGAGCGTGACCAGGGAGTCGCCGGTGAGGATGCGCTGGATCGGCAGGTTCTGCTTGCGCATCGCGCGGACGATGGCGTCCTTGCCCTGCTCGATGGCCTCGTCGCGGCGCTCCTTGGAGAACCACGCGCGGATCTTGTTGCGCGCCCGGGGCGACTTGACGAAGCCCAGCCAGTCGCGGGAGGGACCGGCGCCCGCGGCCTTGGAGGTGAAGACCTCCACCAGGTCGCCGTTGTCCAGGGTGGACTCCAGCGGGACCAGGCGGCCGTTGACCCGTGCTCCTATCGTGCGGTGGCCGACCTCGGTGTGGACGGCGTAGGCGAAGTCCACCGGGGTGGCGCCCGCGGGGAGCGCTATGACGTCGCCCTTGGGGGTGAAGACGAAGACCTCGTTGCGGGAGAGGTCGAAGCGCAGGGACTCCAGGAACTCGCCGGGGTCCTCGGTCTCCTTCTGCCAGTCCAGCAACTGCCGCAGCCACGCCATGTCGTTGATGGCGTCCTTGTCCTTGCCGGACGTCTTGGGCGCGTCGGTGCGGACCTTGGAGGCGCCGGCGACGGCCTCCTGCTTGTACTTCCAGTGCGCGGCGATGCCGTACTCGGCACGGCGGTGCATGTCGAACGTGCGGATCTGGAGCTCGACGGGCTTGCCGTTGGGGCCGATGACCGTCGTGTGCAGCGACTGGTACATGTTGAACTTCGGCATCGCGATGTAGTCCTTGAACCGGCCGGGGACCGGGTTCCAGCGCGCGTGCACGGTGCCGAGGGCCGCGTAGCAGTCGCGGACGGTGTCCACGAGGACGCGGATGCCGACCAGGTCGTAGATCTCCGCGAAGTCACGGCCGCGGACGATCATCTTCTGGTAGACGCTGTAGTAGTGCTTGGGGCGGCCGGTGACGGTGGCCTTGATCCTGGCCGCGCGCAGGTCCTGCTGGACCTCGTCGGTCACTATGGCCAGATACTCGTCACGCTTGGGGGCCCTTTCGGCCACCAGCCGGACGATCTCGTCGTACATCTTGGGATAGAGGATCGCGAACGCGAGGTCCTCCAGCTCCCACTTGATGGTGTTCATGCCCAGCCGGTGGGCGAGGGGCGCGTAGATCTCCAGGGTCTCGCGCGCCTTCTTCTCCTGCTTCTCCCGCTTGAGATAGCGCATGGTGCGCATGTTGTGCAGGCGGTCGGCGAGCTTGATGACCAGCACACGCGGGTCCTTGGCCATCGCCACGACCATCTTGCGCACGGTCTCGGCCTGCGCGGCCTCGCCGAACTTGACCTTGTCCAGCTTGGTGACGCCGTCGACGAGCAGGGCGACGACATCGCCGAAGTCGCGGCGCAGGTCGTCCAGGCCGTACTCGGTGTCCTCGACCGTGTCGTGCAGCAGGCCCGCCATGAGGGTGGCCGGATCCATGCCCAGCTCGGCGAGGATCGTGGTCACCGCGAGCGGGTGGGTGATGTACGGGTCGCCGCTCTTGCGCTTCTGGCCCCGGTGCCAGCGCTCGGCGACCTGATAGGACTTCTCGATCTGGCGCAGCGTCGCCGTCTCGATCTTGGGGTCGTTGCTGCGGACTATCCGCAGCAGCGGTTCCAGGACCGGGTTGTAGGGGTTGGCGCGCTGGACGCCGAGGCGGGCCAGACGGGCTCGCACCCGGTTGGAGGAGCCGGAGCGGGCGGGCGGCTGCGCGGTCGCCGGGCGGATCGGGGGCGTGGGCGCGGGGCGCTCGGGGGAAGCCGGTTTGGGGCGCACGGCCTCGGCGGGCCGGTCGACGGGCGCGGACTGGGCGTGCTCGACCGTCCCGCCGGTGTCGTTCTTCGCGGGCGACGCGGGCTGGGCCGCGGGCTCCGAGGCGCGCTCGGGCTTGGCGGCGGTCAGGTGCTGGGCCTCGTCTGGCAAGAGGGCTCCTCGTGCGCTTTCCGGGTCCCCCGGTCAGGCTCCGGAGACCCCATGGTAGCGATCCCGGGCTCCGGGATCGCCTTCAGGCCATCGGCGGTCGGTACACCGACAAACGCCGAAGGCGGGCTCCGGATTCCTCCGGGCCCGCCTCATCACCCTGTGACCTGCTCTTTCACAAGGGAACGGGCGCCCGCGGCCGAAGCCGCGGACGCCCGTGCACCGGTTCTGCGCAGGTCCGCTCAGACGGTGAGCAGCGCCTCCAGGGGCGCCCCGCCGAGAGCCGCCTCCAGACGGGCGCGGCCGGCGAGGAAACCGAGCTCCATCAGCACGGCGACTCCGGCGACCTCGGCACCCGCGCGCTGGATCAGCTGGATCGACGCCTCCGCGGTGCCGCCGGTGGCCAGGACGTCGTCCACGACCAGGACCCGGTCGAGGGCCGACAGGTCCTCGGCGTGCACCTCGATCTCGGCGGAGCCGTACTCCAGGTCGTACGCCTGGCTGAGGGTCGCGCCGGGGAGCTTGCCCGCCTTGCGCACGGGGATGAAGCCGACGCCGGCGCGGACGGCGACCGGGGCACCGAGGATGAAGCCGCGGGCCTCCAGGCCGACGACCTTGGTGGCTCCGGTGCGCCGGACGACCTCCGCGAACGCGTCGGTCAGCGCGGTGAAGGCCGCCGGGTCCGCGAGCAGCGGGGTGATGTCCTTGAACATCACCCCGGGCTCGGGGTAGTCGGCCACCTCACGGATGCGGCTGAGCAGCAGCTCTGTGAGGTCGGTGAGCTCGCTCATCGGCGCTTCCCGGAGGGGCGGCCGCGGCCGCCGCGGCCGCGGGCAGCGGCCTGGCTGCGGGGACCGACGACCGCGGGGGCGGCCTCGTCCTCGTCCTCGTCCTCGTACACCGCTTCGGCGCCGGCCGGCAGCGGGTCGCCCTGCTCGCCCTGGGCGCGCTTGGCGAGAACGCGCTTCTTCAGCGCCTTCATCTGCGGCTCGAGCTCCTTGAGGTCGGCGACGAGCGGCGTGGCGATGAAGATCGAGGAGTACGCGCCGGCCGCGAGACCGACGAACAGCGACAGCGAGATGTCGTTGAGCGTGCCCGCGCCGAGGACACCGCCACCGATGAACAGCAGGCCCGCCACCGGCAGCAGCGCGACGACCGTGGTGTTGATCGACCGCACCAGGGTGCCGTTGATCGACCGGTTGGCGATGTCGCTGTAGGTGAACCGGGACTGCTTGGTGATGTCCTTCGTCTGCTCCTTGAGGCTGTCGAAGACGACGACCGTGTCGTAGAGCGAGTAACCGAGGATCGTCAGCAGACCGATCACCGTGCCCGGTGTGACCTCGAAGCCCACCAGGGCGTAGATGCCGACGGTGATGGTGATGTCGTGGATCAGCGCGACGAGCGCGGCGATGGCCATGCGCCACTCGAACGCGATCGCCAGATAGATCACGACGAGGACCATGAAGATCGCCAGGCCCTGCCAGGCCTTGTTGGCGATCTGGTCGCCCCAGCTCGGGCCGACCAGGTCTGCGGCGATCCGCTCGGGGTCGACCTGGAAGTCCTTGGCCAGCTCGTTCTTGATCTGGTCGGACTGCTCGGTGTCCATGCCGGCGATCTGGATGCGCAGCGTGCCGTTGCCGAGCTTCTGCACGACCGCGTCATGGCCGGACGCGTCCGCCGCGAACTCTTCCGCCTGGGAGACGGAGACGCTGGTCTTCGGGGTGGTGAAGACGGCGCCGCCCTGGAAGTCGATGCCCATGTTCAGGCCGCGCACCGTCAGGCCGAGGATGGCCGTGATGGTGATCAGGATCGAGATGCCGTACCAGAGCTTGCGGTGGCCGATGAAGTCGTAGCTGACCTCGCCACGGTGCAGTCGGGCGCCGAGGTTGCCGAGCTTCGACATCTCATGCCTCCTTCGGGTCGACAGGGCCCGCGACAGGGCCGGCGGGACGGCGGGTGCGGCGCAGCGGCGGCTTGGCGCCCAGGCTCTGCGGGTCGAGGCCGGACCACTTGTGCCCGCCGCCGAAGAACTTCGTCCGGGCGAGGATCGTCATCAGCGGCTTGGTGAAGAAGAAGACCACGACGACGTCGAGCACGGTGGTCAGGCCCAGCGTGAACGCGAATCCCTGGACCTTGCCGACCGTGACGATGAACAGCACCGCGGCGGCCAGGAACGACACGAAGTCGGAGACCAGGATGGTGCGCCGGGCACGCGGCCAGGCACGCTCGACGGCCGGGCGCAGCGAGCGGCCCTCGCGGATCTCGTCCCGGATGCGTTCGAAGTACACGATGAACGAGTCCGCTGTGATACCGATCGCGACGATCGCACCGCAGACCGCGGGCAGGTTCAGCGCGAAGCCGATGGCCGGGCCGAGCAGCGCCATGATCACGTAGGTCAGCGCGGCGGACACCAGCAGCGAGGCGACGGCGACGAGCGACAGGCCCCGGTAGTAGAGGACCAGGTAGATCACGACCAGGGCGAGGCCGATGGCGCCGGCCAGCAGACCCGCGTGCAGCTGGTCGCTGCCGAGCGCGGCCGTGACGGTGGTGACGCTGGACTCCTTGAAGGTCAGCGGGAGCGCACCGTACGACAGCATGTTGGAGAGGTCCTGCGCCTCCTGCTGGGTGAAGCTGCCGGAGATCTCCGCGTTGCCGCCTGAGATGGCCGTACGGACGTACGGGTGCGAGACGACCTCGTCGTCCAGGACGATGGCGAACTCGTTCTGCGGGGAGGGCTTGGTGGCCAGCTCACCCGTGATCTGCGCGAACTTCTTGCCACCGCTGCCGCTGAAGTCCATCGCGACTTTCCAGCCGGCGCCGCTCTGGGTGTCGAGGGTGGCCTGCGCCTTGTCGACCTCGGTGCCATCGACGGCGACCGGGCCGAGCAGGAACTTGGTCCAGCCGCCGTTGTCCTGGCCGCAGGCGATGGTCAGGCTCTCGGGCTTGGCGCCCTGGCCGGCCGTGGCGCGCTGCTTGGCGTCGGCGCAGTTCAGGGCGGCGAACTGGGCCTGAAGCTTGCTGTCGGCGGTGTCGGAGCCGGTGTCCGCCGGGGTGGAGGCGCTCGGGGAGGCGGCGGGCGTGCCGCTCGCGGAGGGCGAGGGGTCGGCCTTCAGCGCCTCGCTGACCACGCGGCCCTGGGAGGTGGCCGATGCCGAGGGGGTGGCCTTGTCGTCACCGCTGCTCGCGGAGGCGCTCGGGGAGGCGCTGCCGGTGGGTGAGGCGCTGGGGCTGCCGCTCGGGCTCGCGCTGGGGGTGGCAGTGCCGCCGGAGGGCGCGCTCTGCAGCAGCGGGCGGAAGTACAGCTTGGCCGTGGTGCCGACCTGCTCACGGGCCTGGGCGGAGTTGGTGCCCTTGGGGATGTTGACGATGATGTTGCGGTCGCCCTGGGTCTGCACCTCCGCCTCGGACACACCCAGACCGTTGACACGGCGGTTCATGATGTCGACCGCGGTGTCCATGTTGGTCTTGTTGATCGCGTTGGGCTGTCCGGGCTCGTTGACCGCGGTCAGCGTGATGCTCGTACCGCCGGCCAGGTCGATACCGAGACGCGGGGTGGTGTGCCCCGCGGCGAACATCCCGCCGGTCAGCGCCACGATGGCGATCAGGATCAGGGCCAGCGAGCGCCCCGGCTTGCTCTGGGCGGTCGCGTTGCGGCCCTTTTTAGGTGCTGCCACCTTCTCGTACTCCCTCTCGGGCCGCCTCGCGCCGGGTCGGCTGGCGGCCATGACATGGTGTCGGGATCCCCAACGAGAGACACGTGTGCCGGGGCGTCCGGGCAGGGCCCGTGCGCCCAGGGACAGGGTTACTTCGCGTCGGAGTCGCCTTCGGTCTTCTTCGGCTCTTCTGCCTTCGCCTCGGCGGCATCGTCGGACGGCTCCTCGTCCGCGTCCTTCTTGCCGAGGTCGACGGACGTCTCGTCGGAGGCGGCGGCAGAGCCGGCGGCGTCGTCGTTCTCGGTGAGGGAGGAGGCGTCGTCCGGGACGATGTCGGACTTCAGGTCGTGCTCGATGCCGTGGACGATGCGGTTGTACTCGTCGTCCGTCAGGACGGCACCGATCGCGTTCTTGGCGAACAGGAGGTCGACGCCCGGCCCGGCGTCGAGGAGGACGGTGTCCTCGTTGACCTCCTTGACCGTGGCGTACATGCCCCCGATCGTGCGGACGCCGGAACCGGGCTGGATCTGGTCCCGCATCTGCACGGCCTGCTGCTGCTTCTTCTTGGCCGACCGAGTCATCAGGATCATGGCCCCGATGAGCACGATGAACGGGAGGAGGGTCACGAGACTCACGGGTCGGAACTTCCTTCACACGACCGCGATGGTGTGCGGCCTGATGGGTGGGGGTATGCATGCCGTCCGACTGGACCGGCATCGGCGGAGTCTAAGCGAGTCCGCGTGCATGGAACAACGCTCAGCATGGCACCAGGGTTCCTGACGTGGCCAATCCCTCGCCATTCCTTCGGTGAGCCGCCACGGATTCCGTTGTCGACCGTGCGTCGATCGCGTGCCGTCACGCCCCGAACAGGTCTTGTTGTCCGTTTCCCGAGCCCGCCGCGCGGGGCGGAGTGAGGCCGAGATGCGCCCACGCGGCAGGCGTCGCGACCCGGCCGCGGGGGGTGCGGGCGAGCAGTCCCTCCCGTACGAGGAAGGGCTCGGCGACCTCTTCGACCGTCTCGCGCTCCTCCCCCACGGCGACGGCGAGCGTGGACAGGCCCACCGGGCCGCCGCCGAACAGCTTCAGCAGGGCCACCAGAACGGCCCGGTCGAGCCGGTCCAGGCCGCGGGCGTCGACCTCGTAGACGGCGAGCGCCGCCGCGGCGATGTCCTTCGTGATCACGCCGTCGGCCTTGACCTGGGCGTAGTCGCGGACGCGGCGCAGCAGGCGGTTGGCGATACGGGGGGTGCCGCGGGAGCGCCCGGCGATCTCGGCGGCGCCGGCGGTGTCGATCTCGACGTCGAGGAGGTGCGCGGAGCGGTGGACGACGCGCTGGAGTTCGGCGGGTTCGTAGAACTCCATGTGCGCGGTGAAGCCGAAGCGGTCGCGCAGCGGGGGCGGCAGCAGACCGGCCCGGGTGGTGGCGCCGACCAGGGTGAAGGGCGGCAGTTCCAGGGGGATGGCGGTGGCGCCGGGGCCCTTGCCGACGATGACGTCGACCCGGAAGTCCTCCATCGCCATGTACAGCATCTCCTCGGCGGGCCGGGACATGCGGTGGATCTCGTCGAGGAAGAGGACCTCGCCCTCCTGGAGGGAGGACAGGATCGCCGCGAGGTCACCGGCGTGCTGGATGGCGGGGCCGGAGGTGATGCGGATGGGGGCGCCCATCTCGGCGGCGATGATCATCGACAGGGTGGTCTTGCCGAGGCCCGGGGCGCCGGAGAGCAGGACGTGGTCGGCGGTGGCGCCGCGCGCGCGGGCGGCGCGCAGCACGAGGTCGAGCTGCTCGCGGACCTTCTCCTGGCCGATGAACTCGCCGAGGTCCTTGGGGCGCAGGGCGGCTTCCACGGCCTGGTCCTCGCGGTCGGCGACGGAGCCCACCAGCCGCTCCTCGGCGGGGGTGTCGGTCGTGTCGTCCCAGTTCATCGATGTGCCTCAAGGGGTGTGGGTCGGCGGGCGCGGGGCGGGGTCAGCGGGGCCGGGCCGGGCTGACCCGGGTTCGGGGTGAGCGGGCGCGGGCCGGGGGAGCCGACGCCGGGGCGGGTCAGCGGGCGCGGTTGAGGGTCTGCAGGGCGGCCTTCAGCAGCTGGCCCACCTGCGGGGTGCCGGCGGCGGCCTCGGCCTGCGGGGCCACGGCGGTCACCGCTTCGTCCGCCTCCCGTGTGGCGTAGCCGAGGCCGATCAGGGCGGCGTGCAGCTGGTCGCGCCAGCCCTGGGTGACCGGGGCGCCGACCACGGGGGCGCCGATCGGCTCGCCGAGGCGGTCCTTCAGCTCCAGCAGCAGCTTCTGGGCGCCCTTCTTGCCGATGCCGGGGACGGCGGTGAGGGCCTTCTCGTCGCCGGTGGCCACGGCTCTGCGCAGGGCGTCGGGCGTGTGCACCGCGAGCATCGCCTGGGCCAGGCGCGGTCCGACGCCGCTCGCGGTCTGGAGCAGCTCGAAGACCTGCCGCTCGTCGTCGTCGGCGAAGCCGTACAGGGTGAGCGAGTCCTCGCGCACGACGAGGGAGGTGTGCAGCTTGGCCGGCTGCCCGAGACGCAGGGCGGACAGCGTGTTCGGCGTGCACTGGACGGCCATGCCGACCCCGCCGACCTCGACGACCGCGGCGTTCGGAGCGAGTGCGGCGACTGTGCCGCTGACGAAGGCGATCATGCCGTACGGCCTTTCGGTGCTTTGGCTGCGTGCAGGGCGACGGCCTGCCGCAGTCGGTTCTGGGCGGGGGCGCGCCAGATGTGGCAGATGGCGAGGGCGAGGGCGTCGGCGGCGTCGGCCGGCTTGGGCGGGGCGTCCAGCCGGAGCAGCCGGGTGACCATGGCTCCGACCTGTGCCTTGTCGGCGCGGCCGCTGCCGGTGACGGCGGCCTTGACCTCGCTGGGGGTGTGCAGGGCGACCGGGATGCCGCGGCGTGCGGCGCACAGCATGGCGACGGCGCTGGCCTGGGCGGTGCCCATCACCGTACGCACGTTGTGCTGGCTGAAGACGCGCTCCACGGCGACGAACTCGGGCCGGTGCTCGTCCAGCCAGGCCTCGATGCCCTGCTCGACGGCCAGGAGGCGGAGGCTGAGCTCGGCGTCCGCGGGCGTGCGGACGACTCCGACGCCGACCATGGTCAGCGGGCGTCCGGCGACGCCTTCGACCACGCCCACCCCGCACCGGGTCAGTCCGGGGTCCACCCCGAGTACGCGCACCTGCGCCCCCCTCCGCCTCGATCGCCTGTTTGGGCAGGCTATCGGGTGCCACTGACAACGCGACGGGCCGACGGGGTGTGTCCCGTCGGCCCGTGAAGCCGGTGCAGCCGGTGAAGCCCGCGGCGGCGTTACGCGTCGACCTTCTCCATGACCTCGTCGCTGACGTCGAAGTTGGCGAAGACGTTCTGCACGTCGTCGCTGTCCTCCAGCGCGTCGATCAGCTTGAAGATCTTCCGGGCGCCGTCCTCGTCCAGTTCGACCTGGACGGACGGCACGAAGCTGGACTCGGCGGAGTCGTAGTCGATGCCGGCCTCCTGGAGGGCGGTGCGGACCACGACCAGGTCGGTGGCCTCGCTGATCACCTCGAAGGTCTCGCCGAGGTCGTTGACCTCCTCGGCGCCCGCATCCAGGACGGCGGTGAGGACGTCGTCCTCGGTCAGCTCGCCCTTGGGAACGATGATGACGCCCTTGCGGCTGAACATGTACGACACGGAGCCCGGGTCGGCCATGTTGCCGCCGTTGCGGGTCATGGCGACGCGGACGTCGGAGGCGGCACGGTTGCGGTTGTCGGTGAGGCACTCGATGAGCACCGCGACACCGTTCGGGCCGTAGCCCTCGTACATGATCGTCTCGTAGTCGGCGCCGCCGGCCTCAAGGCCGCCGCCGCGCTTGATGGCGGAGTCGATGTTCTTGTTCGGCACCGACTGCTTCTTGGCCTTCTGTACGGCGTCGTAAAGCGTCGGGTTGCCTTCCAGGTCGACACCGCCCATGCGGGCCGCGACCTCGACGTTCTTGATCAGCTTCGCGAAGAGCTTGCCGCGCTTGGCGTCGATCACGGCCTTCTTGTGCTTCGTCGTAGCCCATTTAGAGTGGCCGGACATCTGCCTGTCTCCTTCGCGTAACCATCCACATAACGAACGCCAGAGATCCTACAAGGACTGGGCCGTCCTGTTGGCGCGCACCATGTCGACAAAGAGCGAGTGCACGCGATGGTCACCGGTGAGTTCCGGGTGGAACGACGTGGCCAGCGCATTGCCCTGACGGACCGCCACGATGTGCCCGTCGTGTTCGGCGAGCACCTCGGCCGAGGCACCGACGGACTCGACCCAGGGGGCGCGGATGAAGACGCCCTCCACGGGGTCGCCCTCGACTCCTGTGACTGCCACCGCGGCCTCGAAAGACTCGTTCTGCCGCCCGAAGGCGTTGCGGCGCACGATCATGTCGATACCGCCGACGGTCTCCTGGCCCGAGCGCGGGTCGAGGATCTTGTCGGCGAGCATGATCATGCCCGCGCAGGTGCCGTAGACCGGCATTCCGGCCCGCACGCGCGCGCGGAGGGGTTCCATCACACCGAAGAGGACGGCCAGCTTGGAGATGGTGGTGGACTCGCCGCCGGGCAGGACCAGGCCGTCGACCTCGGCGAGTTCTTCGGGGCGCCTGACCGGCCTGGCCACGGCGTCTGCCGCGGCCAGGGCGATGAGGTGCTCCCGTACGTCGCCCTGGAGGGCCAGGACGCCGATGACGGGGGTGTTCATGGGGTCCGTCGCCTTACCAGCCGCGGTTGGCGTAGCGCTCGGCCTCGGGCAGGGTGTCGCAGTTGATGCCGACCATGGCCTCGCCCAGGTCGCGGGAGGCGTCCGCGATGATCTTCGGGTCGTCGTAGAAGGTGGTGGCCTTCACGATGGCGGCGGCGCGCTTGGCCGGGTCGCCGGACTTGAAGATGCCGGAGCCGACGAAGACGCCCTCGGCACCGAGCTGGCGCATCAGCGCGGCGTCGGCCGGGGTGGCCACGCCACCGGCGGAGAACAGCACGACCGGGAGCTTGCCCAGCTCGGCGACCTCGGCGACCAGCTCGTAGGGGGCGCGCAGCTCCTTGGCGGCGGCGTAGAGCTCGTTGTTGTCGAAGCCGCGCAGCTTGGCGATCTCGTTCTTGATCTGGCGCAGGTGGCGCACGGCCTCGACGACGTTGCCGGTGCCGGCCTCGCCCTTGGAGCGGATCATCGCGGCGCCCTCGGCGATGCGGCGCAGGGCCTCGCCCAGGTTGGTGGCACCGCAGACGAAGGGGGTGGTGAAGGCCCACTTGTCGGAGTGGTTGACCTCGTCGGCCGGGGTGAGGACCTCGGACTCGTCGATGTAGTCCACGCCGAGGGACTGCAGGACCTGGGCCTCGACGAAGTGGCCGATGCGGGACTTGGCCATCACCGGGATGGAGACCGCGTTGATGATGCCCTCGATCATGTCCGGGTCGGACATCCGGGCCACGCCGCCGTCCTTGCGGATGTCGGCCGGGACCCGCTCCAGGGCCATGACGGCCACGGCGCCCGCGTCCTCGGCGATCTTCGCCTGCTCCGGCGTGACGACGTCCATGATGACGCCACCCTTGAGCTGCTCGGCCATGCCGCGCTTGACGCGGGCGGTGCCGGTGGCGGGAGCCTGGTTCTCGGTGATGGACACGAGTTCGACCTCACTGATGTGAAAAGCGGGTTTCTGCTGCACCGAGGAAACGTGAACGGAGCAGGCCACAGCAAGGGCCAATGGGAAGTCGGTGGATCGTTTTCGGCCTGAGGTGGGGGCTGCCTGCGGCTTCCGGTGGATCCTGCCGGCCTCTTGCGGTGGATCCTGCCGGCGTCCTCCGGTGGGGGCTGCCGACGTCCTCCGGCGGGTGCTGACTGCGGCCTCCGGTGGGCACTGCCCGCGTCCTCCGGAGTGGGCTGTGCCGGGACGAGTGCCGCTGCGCTTCCGCCGGCCAGGCCAGGCCGGCGGGCCCACGACTGTGCGGCGGGCGGCGGAAACGTCCTGGTCAGGCCATTCGGTCCAGCAGGGCCGTCGGCGGCTCGTCGTCCATCTCGAAGGCCATCGGGAACGGCGCGTGACCGGCCAGCCGGAACCAGCGGACCTTGCGGTGCTCGCGCAGTCTGCGGGCCCCGCCGACGGCGTCGTTGTGGAAGCGGCGGGCCATCGGGACCCGGCGCACCGCCTCGGTCAGCTCACGGGCGGCCGCCTCTCCCCCGGGTGCCGCCCGCACCGCCTCCACCTGCCCCGAGTCCTCGAACACCGCACGCAGCGCCTGGCTCAGCTCGCTCTCGGCGACCTCCCGCTGCTCCTCCTCGGCCTGCCGGGCCCCGTGCGCGGCCTCGTACAGCACGATCGAGGCGGCCGGGTCGAGCACACCCGAGGTGGCCAGTTCCTGGGCCACGGAGGCGCGGCGCAGCAGTTGCGCGTCCAGCGCGGCGCGGGCCGCGTCGATACGGGAGTGCAGACGGTCCAGCCGTCCGGCCGTCCAGCTCAGGTACAGGCCGATGGCCACGAGGGCGACGAGGATCCAGATGAGCGTTGGTGTCACGGGCCGCAAGGCTAGCGTGGCACCCCGGCCACCGGGGGCCACCGCCCCCGGACCGCCGCCCGGCCCGCAGGCTCAGGAGCCGGTCGGTCCCTTGCCGTCCGAGGGCCTGCCGGTCCCTGACCGTCCTGCAAAACCTCTCGATCCCGGCCTGCAAAACCTCACGGTCCCGGCCCACAAACCTCACGGTCCCAGGCCCGTAAACCTCACGGTCGCAGGCCCGTAAACCTCACGGTCGCAGGCCCGTAAACATCTCGGTCCCGGCCCACAAACCTCACGGTCCTCAGCCGGCCGAAGGCCTCTCGGCCCCCGGCCGCCGGAAGACCTGTCAGTCCCTGGCCAGCCCGAACCGAGCCCGCAGCCCCGGACCCGGACCCGGCCCCCGGTCGTCCGCCGCCGCCACCGCGGCCGCGCCCGCCGTCACCGTCTCGTAGACGGACAGGATGTCCGCGGCGACCGTCGACCAGTCGAAGCGCCGCACGTGCGCGCTGCCCCGCTCCCGCAGCGCGGCCCGTCGGTCCGGGTCGGCCAGGAGGCGTACGGCCGCCTCGGCGAGCGCGTCAGCGTCCCCGTTGGCGAACAGCTCACCGGCCGCGCCCTGGTCGAGGACCTGGGCGAAGGCGTCCAGGTCGGAGGCGAGGACGGGCACGCCCGCGGACATCGCCTCGACCAGGATGATGCCGAAGCTCTCACCGCCGGTGTTGGGCGCGACGTACACGTCGACGCTGCGCAGGAAGCGCGCCTTGTCCTCGTCGCTGATCATGCCGAGGAACTCCACGCGCGCGTGCAGCTCGGACGGCAGCTGGGCCAGGGCCGCCTCCTCGTCGCCGCGCCCGGCGATCAGCAGCCGCGCCTTCGGGTCCTCGGCGAAGATCCGCGGCAGGGCCTTCATCAGCACGGGCAGCCCCTTGCGGGGCTCGTCGATGCGGCCCATGAAGCCGAGCGTCCCGCCCTGCCACTCCGGCTTGGGCTCGGCCTTGGCGAAGAAGTCGACGTCGACGCCGTTGGGGATGACCACCGCGTCGCCGCCCAGGTGCTCGACCAGGGTGCGGCGGGCGTACTCGCTGACCGCGATCCGGGCGCTGATCTTCTCCAGCGCGGCCTGGAGGATCGAGTACGCGGCGATCATCGCCTTGGAGCGCGGGTTGGAGGTGTGGAAGGTGGCCACCATGGGCCCCTGCGCGGCCCAGCAGGTCAGCAGGCCCAGCGACGGCGAGGTCGGCTCGTGGATGTGGACCACGTCGAACGCGCCGTCGTGCAGCCAGCGGCGGACCCGGGCCGCCGACAGGAAGCCGAAGTTCAGCCGGGCAACCGAGCCGTTGTAGGGCACGGGGACCGCGCGGCCCGCGGAGACGACGTACGGCGGCAGCGGGGTGTCGTCGTCGGCCGGCGCCAGGACGGACACCTCGTGGCCCGTGCGGATGAAGTATTCGGCGAGGTCGCGGATGTGGAACTGGACGCCGCCGGGGACGTCCCAGGAGTACGGGCAGACGATGCCGATCCTCACAGCGACCCCTTCGCCGGATCGCTGCCCGGGGTGACCGGGTCCGTGCCCAGGTTCGCCGGGCCGGTGTCCGGGCCGGCCGCCGGATCCAGGTCGGCGAGCCACAGCCGCTGCAGCATGTGCCAGTCCTCCGGATGGTTCGCGATGCCCGAGGCGAAGGCGTCGGCCAGGGCCTGTGTCATGACGGACGTCTTCTCGGGCCGCGTACCTGACTCGGGCACCTCGACCGGCGGATGCACCCGGCCCCGGAGCACGGGCGAGTCGTCGTACCAGAGCGTCACGGGCAGCAGCAGCGCGCCCGTCTGCTGGGCGAGCAGGGCGGGTCCGGCGGGCATCCGGGCGGTCTCGCCGAAGAAGTCCACCTCGACGCCGGAGGCCGACAGGTCGCGGTCCGCCACCAGGCAGACCAGGCCGCCGTCGCGCAGGCGGCGGGCCAGCGTGCCGAAGGCGGAGCCGCCGCTGTGCGGCAAAACCTCCATGCCGAGGCCCTCGCGGTAGGCGACGAAACGGTCGTAGAGCGACTCGGGCTTCAGCCGCTCGGCGACGGTCGTGAAGGGGGTCTCCAGCTTGGTGGTGACCCAGGCGCCGGCCAGGTCCCAGTTGCCCAGGTGGGGCAGCGCGAGGACGACGCCCCGGCCGGAGGCGAGTCCGTCGGTGAGGTGGTGCACGTCCTTGGGGTCGAAGCCGTTCCTGACCCGCTCGGCGCTCCAGGCGGGCAGCCGGAAGGACTCCATCCAGTAACGCAGGTACGAACGCATGCCCGCACGGGACAGCTCGGCCAGCCGCTCGGGGGTCGCGTCGGGGACCACGCGCGCGTAGTTGCTCTCCAGGCGCAGCACGCCCTTGCCGCGTCGCTTCCAGGCCAGGTCGGCGACGGCGTTGCCGAGGCGCACGGCGACCGGCTCGGGGAGCTTCTTGACCGTGCTCCAGCCGATCCCGTACAGCGCGTCGGTCAGACGCTCGGAAGCGCTCACTTCGCCGCCTCACTCCCCTGGGAGGCATCCTCGGCGTTCTCCCGCGCGGCCGCGGCCTCTGCCTCGGCGGACTCCCGGCGTACGGTCACCACGCGCTGGATCAGCGTGACCAGGCTGCCCACCGCGACCACCCACAGGGCGATCGGCAGCAGGACGTCGATGCCCGGCACACCGAAGGCGCTCAGGCCCGCGAGCCCGGCCGCGACCAGGGAGATCACCAGGCGCTCGGCGCGCTCGACCAGGCCGTTGACGGCCACCGGCAGGCCGATCGACTCGCCGCGGGCCTTGGTGTACGACACCACTTGCCCGCTGGCCAGACAGAAGATCGACACCGCGCACAGCACGTTGTCGTGGCCGTTGCCCGCGTACCAGAGGGCGAACCCGCCGAAGATCGCGCTGTCCGCGACCCGGTCCAGCGTGGAGTCCAGGAAGGCGCCCCAGCGGCTGGAGCGGCCGAGCTGGCGGGCCATGTTGCCGTCGACCAGGTCCGAGAACACGAACAGTGTGATCACGATCGTGCCCCAGAAGAACTCGCCCCGGGGGAAGAACACCAGCGCGCCAGCGACCACACCGGCGGTGCCGATCAGCGTGACCGTGTCGGGGCTCACACCCCTGCGGATCAGAAACGCGGCGAACGGCGTGAGGACACGCGTGAAGAATGCACGCGCGTACTTGTTCAGCATGGCCTTCCCGAGGGTCGCTGCGCCGCGCGGCCCTGCTGGCCACCGGCTGGCCCATCGTAGCCAGGCGTTCGCGTGGACGACCTACGGGCACCCACAGCCGTCCGCCGGATCCGGCGGATGGCCCGCAACATACCGGAGGCCCCCGGTTCGCGTCGCTCGTATGGACGCACCGTGACGGGAGTGGAAAGCTCGAAGGACCGCGGGCGTCGCCGGAGCCGCCAGTGCACGCGGTCCCGCGTGTCCGCGCCCCCAACGACCTCACCGTGCACGGGAGGCAAGCCATGGGCGACAAGGCGCACACACACCCCGGGGCCGCCGGCAGGGCAGTGGCGGCCGACCACCCCGCGTCCGTACGGAATGTGGTGCTGGTCGGCCACTCCGGATCGGGCAAGACCACATTGGTCGAGGCCCTCGCACTGACAGCGGGGGCGGTGAACCGGGCGGGCCGCGTGGAGGACGGCGGCACCGTCTCCGACTACGACGACATCGAGCACCGGCAGCAGCGCTCGGTACAGCTCTCCCTGGTGCCCGTCGAATGGGACGGCATCAAGATCAACCTACTGGACACCCCCGGATACGCCGACTTCGTCGGGGAACTGCGGGCCGGTCTGCGAGCGGCGGACGCGGCCCTTTTCGTCGTCTCGGCGTCGGACGGCGTGGACGGCTCGACCCGCATGGTGTGGGAGGAGTGCGCGGCCGTCGGCATGCCCCGCGCCATCGTCGTCACGCACCTGGAAGCCGCACGCGCGGACCTGGAGCAGATGACCGGGGTGTGCGCGCAGGCCTTCGGCGGCGACGACCCCGACGCCGTGCTGCCGCTCTACCTGCCGCTGCACGGGCCGCAGGCCCCGGACGGGCACGCGCCCGTGACCGGCCTGATCGGGCTGCTGTCGCAGAAACTCTTCGACTACTCCGGCGGGGACCGGGTGGAGTCGGAGCCCGGCGAGGAGGAACTGCCGCTGATCGAGGAGGCCCGCAACCGGCTCATCGAGGGCATCATCGCCGAGAGCGAGGACGAGACCCTCATGGACCGCTACGTCGGCGGCGAGCCCATCGACGTCAAGACGCTGATCGAGGACCTGGAGCGGGCGGTCGCCCGCGGCTCCTTCTTCCCCGTGCTGGCCGCCGCGCCCGCCACCGACGGCGCCCGCCAGGGCCTCGGCACGGTCGAGCTGCTGGAACTGATCACCCGCGGCTTCCCGACCCCCCTGGAACGCCGGACGCCCTCGGTCACCACACCCGACGGCAGGCCCCGCGACCTCACCGTCTGCGACCCCTCCGGGCCCCTGGTCGCCGAGGTCGTCAAGACCGCCTCCGACCCCTACGTCGGCCGCGTCTCCCTGGTCCGCGTCTTCTCCGGCACCCTGCGCCCCGACGAGACCGTGCATGTCTCCGGACACGGCCTGGCCGACCGCGGGCACGAGGACCACGACGTCGACGAACGCGTCGGTGCCCTGTCCACCCCCTTCGGCAAGCAGCAGCGCCCGGTCGGCCACGCCGTCGCCGGCGACCTGGCCTGCGTGGCCAAGCTGAACCGCGCGGAGACCGGCGACACCCTCTCCGCCAAGAACGACCCGCTGTTGATGGAGCCCTGGCAGATGCCCGACCCGCTGCTGCCGATCGCCATCCAGGCGCACAGCAAACCCGACGAGGACAAACTGTCCCAGGGCCTGTCCCGGCTCGCCGCCGAGGACCCCACCATGCGGCTCGAACAGAACCAGGACACCCACCAGGTCGTCCTGTGGTGCCTGGGCGAGGCACACGCCGACGTCGCCCTGGAACGGCTGCGCAACCGCTACGGCGTCCAGGTCGACGTCGTCGCGCACCGGGTGCCGCTGCGCGAGACCTTCGCCACGAAGTCCGGCGGACGCGGCCGGCACGTCAAACAGTCCGGCGGACACGGCCAGTTCGCCATCTGCGAGATCGAGGTCGAACCCCTGCCCGGCGGCTCCGGCGTCGAGTTCGTCGACAAGGTCGTCGGCGGCGCGGTGCCCCGGCAGTTCATCCCCTCCGTGGAGAAGGGCGTACGCGCCCAGGCCGCCCGGGGCCTCGCCTCCGGCCACCCCCTGGTCGACGTACGGATCACCCTGCTCGACGGCAAGGCCCACTCGGTGGACTCCTCCGACGCCGCGTTCCAGACGGCCGGCGCGCTCGCCCTGCGGGAGGCCGCGGCCGAGGCCAGGATCCATCTGCTGGAACCGGTCGCCGAGGTGAGCGTCCTGGTCGGCGACGAGTACGTGGGCGCCGTCATGAGCGACCTGTCCGGACGCCGCGGCCGCGTTCTCGGCACCGAACAGACCAGCGGCGGCCGGACCGTCGTACGCGCAGAGGTCCCGGAGATCGAGATCGGCCGCTACTCCGTCGACCTGCGCTCCCTCTCCCACGGCACCGCCCGCTTCGACCGCGCCTACGCCCGCCACGAACCCATGCCCCCGCAGGTCGCCGAGCGGCTGCGCCAACTGGAGAAGGAGGCCTCGTAGTTGGGGTGGCGCACCGCCAAGTGACCGCGACCGGACGGCTTTGCGTCGTGTCGGCGGCCGGCTTCGGCCGTCCGCCGACACGAATGCACGCCTGCGGATACGCTGATCACCTGATCAACAGGTGTGCGCGGCGCGGAAGTCGGGAAGGCCGCAGAAGCGAACCATGAGCGGCATTGGGGGGCGGGAATGACCGTTGGCAGCGGTTACGCGGACACCTTCGGACCACAGGTGCCGCGCACCGGCGACGAGGGCCAGACGGCGACCTTCGCGCTGGCCTCCGCGGCCTACCGGGACAGCCCGATGGACGACATCAAGAAAGCGGACAACGACTGGCACCAGTCGGCCGTCAAGGCGGGCCGCAAATGGGCCGCGATCTTCCGGCCCAATCTCGGCGAGGCGTTCTCGCGCGCGGTCGTCGACCGCATGCTCGGCAGCGGCCGCAACCCGCTGATCCAGTCCTTCGGCACCGAGCCCCAGGTGGTCGTCGAGCACTGCCTGGCCGCCAACCGCATCCGCCGCGAGCGCGACAACCGCCTCACCGCGATCAGCGTCGTGTGCGGACTCCTCTTCCTGCCCGGCTTCCTGATGTGGCTGCTGGTGTTCCAGTTGCGCGCCACCGTCGACAAGCGCGACGACAAGCGGGCCTCCGCGCTCGCCACCGCCCTGCTCGTCGGCGTCGGCGTCGTCGCCGTGATCGCCCTGCTCCGGCTGCCCTTCGACGGCTTCTGGGGCTGGTACGCGCGCGCGGCCGTGATCATGCCGGTGCTCGGCTGGTTCTTCGCCCGCCGGATCTGCGAGTCCACCGCGCGCGACCTGCGCGGGCGCTGGGACAGTCTGCTGTCCGGCAGCAGCGTGGGCGCCAAGGTCCCCGAGGCCGTACCCAGCAGCCCGCGCGAGACGGCCGCCGAACAACTGCGCCAGTCCCTGGCCCGGCTCAGCGCCGAGCAGCAGTCCAACTCCGTCTTCTACGCCGGACCCAAGGGCGTCCTCGGCATGGGCACCCGATGGGGCGCCTGGCAGCTCGCCGAGGAACTGGTCCCCGCCGACGCCGACCGCGAGATCCACCCGTTCCGCAGCTGGGACGTCGTCCGCTCCATCCACGACCAGCTGCGCATGCTGGAACGCGGCCCGCTGAACACCGGCGGCTTCCCCGCCCCCTCCATACGCCACTGGATCGTCAGCCCCGTCGGCGAGAACGCCAAGGCCGTCTCCCGGCCCGACGGCACCGACGTGGAGGCCTACCAGGTCAAGCCGCACGCGATACAGGACATCTGCAACAAGCAGCAGTTCGGCGCGGGCGACCGCCACTACCTCGGCGTCCAGTGGACCCTGTGGGACGGCCAGCTGGTCATCACCATGCTGATCACCGTCACCGTGCTGCACGCGACGCTGCGCATCGAGGTCACCGGCCACGCCCTGGGCCCGGTGAACCCCCTGTTCACCGCCAAGCCGGAGGCCCCCACCAAGCAGGTCACCAAGTCCTTCAAGCCCTGGGAGAGCCGCACGGTCAACCTGCCGCTCGTCACCACGAACGAGGTCGTACGCCTCGCCGTCCGCGCCCCGCTGACCTGGTACCCGCCGCTGCTGAACTGGCTCGGCGGCTCGATCGGCCTCCCCGAGCCCTTCGGCCTGCGGCACGCCTGGGCCGACCAGCCCTGGCGGCACCGCTTCATGGCCGACGACGCGCTGCGCGCGGCCACGCCCGTGCTGCGCGTGGTGCACTCGGCGGCCATCAAGGTCCTCGCGGAGAACGGCGTGGACACCGAGAAGTTCGGCTCGCGCTCGTCGTTCCTCAGCACCGCCGTCCAGGACGCCTCACCGCGCAAGGCCGACCTCTACGACGCGTGAGGGGCCCCTCCGAAGAGGAGCCCCCACGTCATCCCGGCCCGCCGATCAGGCGGGCCAGGCGTCCGCCAGCATCTTGCGGGTGTCCGCCAGCAGCTGTGGCAGCACCTTGGTGTGACCGACGACGGGCATGAAATTGGTGTCACCGCCCCAGCGCGGAACGATGTGCTGGTGCAGATGCGCGGCGATGCCGGCGCCCGCCACCGTCCCCTGGTTCATGCCGATGTTGAAGCCGTGCGCACCCGAGGCCACCCGCAGGGCCACCATCGCCTGCTTGGTCAGCGCGGCGAGCTCCTCGGTCTCCGCGTCGGTGAGATCGGTGTAGTCGGCGACGTGCCGGTAGGGCACCGTCATCAGATGACCGCCGTTGTACGGGTACAGGTTCAGCACCGCGTACACGTGCTCACCCCGCTTGACGATCAGCCCGTCCTCGTCCGACTTGGCCGGGATCGAGCAGAAGGGACAGCCGTCGTCGGCCCCGGGGCCGGTCGGCTTGTTCTCACCCTGGATGTAGGCCATCCGATGGGGCGTCCACAGGCGCTGGAAGGCATCCTGGGTCCCCACTCCGATCTGCTGTTCCGGCTCACTCGTCATGCCATGCAGCATATGGCTTCGCCCGTTCGGGGCGTGTCGCCGGGGCGACGTCGGGGCTTCCACCGGCCAAGCTTGGCCGGTGGACGACGACAGCCCCTACGCCCGCTGGGAGCAGCGCACCGAGATCCCGCTGTTCCTGGCCTCGCTGCTCTTCCTGGCCGCCTATGCCGCGCGCGTTCTCGCGGTGAGCATGCCGTCCTTCTGGAAGGACGTGTGCGGGTACACGATGCTCGCGCTCTGGATGATTTTCGCCCTGGACTACGTGATTCACTGGCGCCTCAGCGGGCAGCGCTTCCCCCGCTTCGTCAGGACGCACTTCCTGCACACTGTCGTGGTCCTCCTGCCGCTGCTGAGACCGCTGCGGATCGTTCCGCTCTACGACGTCATCCAGCGTCGGCAGGGGGAGCCCCGGCTCTCCCTGCACGCGCGCGTGATCGCCTACGCCAGTCTGTCGACGCTGCTCCTCGGCTTCGCCGGTGCCCTAGCCGTCTTCCAGCAGGAACGCGGCGCCCCCGGAGCGACCATGAAGTCGTTCGGGGACGCCGTGTGGTGGGCCGCCGAGACGCTCAGCACGGTCGGCTACGGCGACATCACGCCGGTGACCACGGGTGGCCGGGTGATCGCGACGGGGATGATGGCGGGCGGCCTGGCCCTGCTCGGCGCGGTGACGGGATCGTTCTCGTCGTGGCTTCTGCAGATCTTCTCCCGCGAGAGCGACAAGAGGCCCCCGGGGTCAACCCCGGGGGCCTGAACCCCGCGTGTGGGGGAGCACTCTCGCCGACCCCAAGACGACGAGGGGTACGGCGGAACACCCCCGCGTCTGCGGGGAAGGGATCACACCTGAACGCGACGCTCCACGACATCGACGAGCTTCGCCAGCGCCTCGTCACGCGGGATGCCGTTCTCCTGCGAACCGTCGCGGTAGCGGAACGACACCGTGCCCGCGTTCATGTCCTCGTCACCGACGATGATCATGAACGGCGTCTTCTGCTTCTGGGCGTTCCTGATCTTCTTCTGCATGCGGTCCGAGGACGAGTCCACCTCGACCCGCAGCCCCTTCTTCTTCGCCTCGGCGGCGAACTTCTCCAGGTACTCCACGTGCGCGTCGCCGATCGGGATGCCGACCGCCTGCACCGGCGCGAGCCACGCCGGGAAGGCGCCCGCGTAGTGCTCCAGGAGCACCGCGAAGAACCGCTCGATGGAGCCGAACAGCGCTCGGTGGATCATGACCGGACGCTGCTTGGTGCCGTCGGCGGAGGTGTACTCCAGGTCGAACCGCTCGGGCAGGTTGAAGTCGAGCTGGATCGTCGACATCTGCCAGGTGCGGCCGATCGCGTCCTTGGCCTGGACGGAGATCTTCGGTCCGTAGAAGGCGGCGCCGCCCGGGTCGGGGACCAGGGGCAGCCCCTGCTTCTCGGCGACCTCGCGCAGGGTCTCGGTCGCCTCGGTCCACGCCTCGTCCGAGCCGACGAACTTCGTCTCGTCCTTGGTGGACAGCTCCAGGTAGAAGTCGGTCAGACCGTAGTCCCGCAGCAGGCCGAGCACGAAGGTGAGCGTCTTGTCGAGCTCCTCAGACATCTGCTCACGGGTGCAGTAGATGTGCGCGTCGTCCTGTGTGAAGCCGCGCGCGCGGGTCAGGCCGTGCACGACGCCCGACTTCTCGTACCGGTACACGGTGCCGAACTCGAACAGGCGCAGCGGCAGTTCACGGTACGAACGCCCGCGCGCGTCGAAGATCAGGTTGTGCATCGGGCAGTTCATGGGCTTGAGGTAGTAGTCCACGCCCTCGTCGAGCTGCATGGGCGGGTACATGCCCTCGGCGTACCAGTCGAGGTGCCCGGACGTCTCGAAGAGCTTCCCCTTCGTCGCGTGCGGGGTGTAGACGAACTCGTAGCCTTCCTCTTCGTGCCTCGCCCGCGAGTAGTCCTCCATGACCCGGCGGACGATGCCGCCCTTGGGGTGGAAGACGGCGAGGCCGGAGCCGATCTGCTCCGGGATGGAGAACAGGTCGAGCTCGTTGCCCAGCCTGCGGTGGTCGCGCTTCTCGGCCTCGGCGAGGAAGTCGAGGTACGCCTTCAGCTCGTCCTTGGAGGGCCACGCGGTCCCGTAGATGCGCTGGAGCATCGGATTGCGCTCGCTGCCGCGCCAGTAGGCGGCCGCGTTGCGCATCAGCTTGAACGCCGGGATGAGGCGGGTCGAGGGCAGGTGGGGACCGCGGCAGAGGTCTCGCCAGCACAGCTCGCCGGTCTTGGCGTCCAGGTTGTCGTAGATCGTCAGCTCGCCGGCGCCGACCTCGACGTCCGCGCCGTCGTCGCTGGAGGCGGAGCCCTTGAGACCGATCAGCTCCAGCTTGTAGGGCTCGTCCGCCAGTTCCTCGCGGGCGGCGTCGTCGGTGACGACACGGCGGGCGAACTTCTGCCCGCGCTTCTGGATCTCCTGCATCTTCTTCTCGATGGCCTTGAGATCCTCGGGCGTGAATGGCTTCTCGACGTCGAAGTCGTAGTAGAAGCCGTCCTTGACGGGCGGGCCGATGCCCAGCTTGGCCTCGGGGAAGAGCTCCTGCACGGCCTGGGCCATCACATGCGCGGTGGAGTGGCGCAGGATGCCCAGGCCGTCCTCGGAGGTGATCTCGACGCCCTCGACGGTCTCGCCGTCGAGCAGCACGTAGGTGAGGTCCTTCAGCTCGCCGCCCACCCGCGCGGCGATGATCGAGCGCTCGCCGGCGAAGAGGTCGGCCGCCGTAGTGCCCGTCGTCACCGTGCGCTCTTCCCGCTCGGAATCGCGTTGGATGATCACACGGACGTCTGACACCGGTCTCTCCTGACTGAAGGGGGGCGCGGCGCCATACCGGAGCGCACGCGTTGACTCTGGATCGTACCGACCCGGCACCCCTAACCGCGAAATCAATCTCCTCCGCAGGCCTCCTCGAAGAAGGCCGTGATCTCCGCGGTCTCCTGGAGCGACTTCATCAGCCGGTCCCGCTCCCCCTCGTCGACCTGCACGGGCTGGACGTCCGAGGCGCCCGTGAGCCGCCGGAAGCCGCCCCGGCTCTCCAGGCGGCCCCGCACCCGCACGGGCAGTCCGACGAGGTGGGCCTGGCCGGCGATGCGGTAGTCCTCCTCGTCGAGGACGATCCGCACATGCGGGATCTCGGCGCCCGCGAGGACGCGCAGCCGGACACTGCCCTCGCCGCGCGGCCCTGACCTGCGCATGCGCACGACCGCGCCGGTGAGGCGTACGGGCACGGAGGGTTCGCCGCGCAGATAGCGGGCGCCCGCCTCGCGCAGCACGGGCAGGTCGCCGGGCGAGAACTCCACGGGCTCGGCGCCGCAGCCGTCGGGCACCCCGGCGGCGGGCGCCCACTCGACGGCGATGCGGGCGCCCTCGCTGCCGCGGACCAGGTTGATCAGCGCCTCGGTGAGCTCGCGGCTCACGCCCGCCTCGATCGCGCCGTCGAAGGCGTCCATGCCGCCGGTGGCGCGCTGGTAGTCGATGGCCTCGCGAGCGGCGTACAGCGCCTGGTGCAGACGTACGGCGAGGGGGCGGCCGCCGGTGACGGGCACGAAGGCGGTCAGGCTCTCGCCGCTCCCGGCCGGTCCGACGAGGACGGTCTCCAGCAGCGCGGCGGCGGGCCGCCGGTGCCGGGCCCCGTGGTACCCGGCGCGGGCCCGGGTGGCGAGGGCCCCGGCGAGCAGCGTCTGGCGGGCGGCGGCGCGCAGTTGTTCCTCGACGGTCCAGGAGGCGGCTCCGGCGGGCCCGGCGGGGATGTCGCGCGACCAGCGGATCTCGTCGCTGGGCATGCTGAGGCCGACGAGGACCTCGCGGGCCGAGGGCGTGGCGCTGCGGGCGAGGGCGACGAGGGCCTCGCCGAGCAGGTCGTCGCTGTCGGGGAAGGCACGGCTCTCGGGCACGAGCAGGCTGGTGCCCGCGCCGGCCGGTCCGGGCGGGGTCCAGCGGCCGTAGCGGCCGGGGGCGCCGCCGCGCCGCTGCCAGCCGTGCCGGTGCAGCAGGGCGCCGAGTACGGCCGGGTCGACGTCGGCGGGCTCGGGGGGACGGTTCCAGGGTGTGTCCTCCGGGTGGGGGCGCACCGGCCTCAGGGGCTCCTCGTAGGGGCGGTGGGTCATGGTCTGCCTCCCGTCCCGACCCGCGTCATGATCTCGCACAGGGCCCGGTCGTCGAAGATCCGTGCGGTCGGGACGCGCACGGTGGTGCGGTGCCGGCCGGTGACGGCGTGGCCGGCGAGGTTGACCCAGTAGCAGCAGTGCCGCAGGTCGAGGCGGTCGTGGCCGGCGCGCAGCCAGTCGTCCTGGGACCGGGGCACGAGCATCACGACGAGGATCTTGTGCACGGAGACCGGGGTGCGGGCGAGCTTCCTGAGGTGCTCGTTGTCGAGGGTGAAGGAGAAGGAGCGGCCGGGCGGGTGGGGTGCGGTCTGGTAGGTCGCCTTGAGCTGGACCTTGATGGTGACCTCGTCGTCGACCGTGTGGCCGGGAGCGCTGTGGCTGACGTGCCAGTCGATGCCGTTGTCCGGGAAGGGCTGGGACAGCGAGCAGCCGGCCGCCGCCGCGACGGCGTGCAGATATCCCACCTGCAGTGTCTCCATGCAGGCGGTGGTGGCGAGCGTGCCGCGATGGGGGCCCGTGCGCTCGGGCAGCAGCCCGCCCCGCTCGGGCTGCGCTATCGCCATGTCCAACAGCCTTCCAGGCTAGTGATTTCCCCGTACCGGGTCGCTGAACTGCAAAGACCCGTACTCCTGTTGTCTCCTTCCGGCGTAGTGCGCAAACAGCCCGGGTATCACCAAACGGGCAGAAGACGGTACGTCATCTGCCATGGATGAGCGAGGAGTTGTGGGCGATGAAGACCTGGTACGAGGGGCCGCTGGCGGCATTCGACACGGAGACTACGGGTGTGGACGTCGAGACCGACCGGATCGTGTCGGCCGCCCTCGTCGTCCAGGACGCGCCGGGCACCCGGCCGCGGGTGAGCCGCTGGCTGGTGAATCCGGGTGTGCCGGTGCCGGAGGCGGCGACGGCCGTGCACGGACTGACGGAGGATCACCTGGTGCGCAACGGCCGCTGGCCCGCGCCGGTGATGCACGAGATAGCCACCGCACTGCACGAACAGGCGGCGGTGGGCCGCCCGCTGGTGGTGATGAACGCGCCGTTCGACCTGACCATGCTGGACCGTGAGCTGCGTCGGCACCGCGCGTCGTCGCTGGGCCGCTGGTTCGAGTCGGCGCCGCTGCTGGTGCTGGACCCGAGGGTGCTGGACAAGCACCTGGACCGCTATCGCAAGGGCCGGCGCACGCTGACCGACCTGTGCGCGCACTACGAGGTGGCGCTGGACGACGCGCACGACGCGGCCGCGGACGCGCTGGCCGCGCTGGAGGTCGTACGGGCGGTGGGGCGCCGGTTCGCGGCGCGGCTGGAGCGTCTGTCCCCCGCCGAACTGCACACGCTCCAGGCGGTGTGGCACGCGGCACAGGCCCGTGGGCTCCAGGCGTGGTTCGCGCGCAGCGGCAGCGAGGAGGAGGTGGATCCGGCGTGGCCGCTGCGTCCGCAGCTGCCCGCGGCCGCCTGAGGTGCCGGTGCACGCGAAAGGCCGGTCCGCGACGGCGAACCGGCCTTCTCCCGGTGGGCGATACTGGGTTCGAACCAGTGACCTCTTCGGTGTGAACGAAGCGCTCTCCCACTGAGCTAATCGCCCGGGAACGCAGTGAACAATACAGGTTCTCGCGCGTCTGCTTCAAACCGCTTCGAGATGGGCCCGCAGTCCGCGCCGGCCGGAGCGCATCATCAGGGCGTGGTTGGCGCGGAAGAAGGGCCGTCCCGGCACGGCGAGTCTGCGCAGCAGCGGCTTGGTGACCTCGACCTCCTGGTCGTAGCGGGCGAGGGTGCCGGTGCCGCGGGCGCTGATCGTCCAGCGTGCCCAGCCCTCCAGGTCGCCGGTCATGGCGATCTCCAGCAGTCCGGCGGCCGGGTCGCGGCGCACCTCGCGCGCGGTGAAGGTCAGGTCGTAGGGCAGCAGGGAGCGGGCCCGGATCACTCCGGTGGTGTCGTCGACGCGTTCGACCGCGCGGACCTGGGGCCACCAGCGGGGATAGTCCTCGGCGCGTTCCAGCGCCGCGTAGACGGCGGCCGGGGGCGCGGGCAGGGACCACAGACTCAGGAAGCGGTACCGGTTCCAGTCCATGGGAGCAGTCTGCCCGGTGACGCGGCCGGTTCTGAGTACGTTCTCTGAGTACGCGTGCTCATGCCGTACGCGGTGACGCCGACCACACTGCGTGGTATGACGCACCTTCCGCCGCCGTCCGAGGAGTTGCGGCTCCTGGACGCCGAGCTGTTCCGGCTGGACGCCCGCCGCTCCCAGTTGCTGGCCCGCCGCGCCTGGCTGGTCTCCCAGCTGACGCCCGTACGCCCGCTGCCCGGCGTCGCGCCGCCGCGCCCGGAGACCTCCGGGCCGGGGGTGCAGAACGTGCTGCTGGTGCTGGGCGGTGTGCTGCTGACCATCGCGGCGACCGCGTTCACGGTGGTGAGCTGGGGGCACCTCGGGATCGGCGGCCGCGCTCTGGTGCTGGGCGTGCTGACCGCGACCGCGCTCGCGGCGCCGCTGCCGCTGCTGCGGCGCGCCCTGGGCGCGACGGCGGAGTCGGTGGCGGGGCTGGGTCTGGCGCTGACCGTGCTGGACGCGTACGCGCTGCACCGCGTGGCGCTCGCGGACACCGACGGCACCGGTTACGCGGCGCTCGCCTCGGCGGTCCTGGCGGTGGTGTGGGCGGGGTACGGCCTCGCGGTCGCCCGCCGCTCCGGCCCGGCGCTGCGGCTGCCGGTCCCGGCCGCGCTGGCGGTGGCCCAACTCCCGCTGCTGCTGGGCGCGGTGGCGATGGACGCGGGTCCGTACGGCATCACGACGGCCCTGTTGGTGACGGCGGCCTGCGACACGCTCCTGGCGCTGCGCCCGGAGGCGGGGACGGTGCGCGGGGTGGCGACGGTGGGCGCGTTCGGCATGGGTGCCTGGGGCACCGCGGGGGCCGGCTGGCTGTCGCTGACGGCGTCCGGCCCTGGTGCCGCCGCGCGCGCGTCGGCGCTTCTCCTGCTGGCCGCGGTGATCGCGCTGGGCGCGGCCTGGCGGGCCCCGCAGCGGGCCGTGGCCCTGGGTACTGCCGTGACGGCGGGCCTGCTGGTGGTGGCCGCGCTGGGCGGTGCGCCGCGTGCGGCGCTGCCGGGCCTGTGGACGGTGCCGGTCCATCTCGCCCTGGGCGTCGCCCTGTTGGCTGTCGTACGGGCTTCCCGCGCGCCGCAGCCGGTGCGCGACGGCGCGCTCTGGGCGTCGGGGTCCGTACAGGCACTGGCGCTGGTGTGGGCGCTGCCCGCCGTGGCGGTGGCCGCGCTGGGTCCGGCGGCCTGGGTGACACGCGTGTGGTCCGGGGTGCCCGGGGACGCGCGCGCGGCGGTGGCGGCCACGCTGCCGTGGCCTGCGAACGCTGCCCTGGTGCCGGTGGTGCTGGGCTCGGTCGCCGGGGTGCTCGCCCTGGCCGTCAGGTCGGCCGTGTGGCGGCCGCGGGCGCTCGACGCGGCCCTGGGCCTGGCCTGGGCGGGGGCGCTGGTGCTGCCCGCGACGCTGGCGACGCCGTATGTCGCGGGCCTGGTCCTGCTCGGGCTGCTCACGGCCGGTCTGTTCCTCCTGCGCCGCCCGGTGCCGACCGTGCTGGCCCTGATCACCTCGGTGGACCTGGCGCTGCTGTCCCTGGCCTCCGAGGCTGCGACGCTGACGGTGCTGGCCCTGCTGACCGCGGGGTGCGCGGTACTGGCCGGGCGGCTGCTGCCCGCGGTGGCGGCGACGGTGTACGCGACCGCGCTGGCCTGCGCGGCGGGCGCCTCGCTGGGCTGGGCGCCTGAGCACACGGCGCTGCTGGTGCTGGCCGTGCCGGCGGCGGCCGCCCTGTACGCGCCGCGCGCCGAGGGCCCGACCCGCGTGGCGGTGGAGGTGACCGGCGCGGTGTCCGGCCTGGTGGCCGTCGGCCTGGCGCTGACCGACCCGTCGATGCTGGCGCTGGTGCTGGCCCTGTGCGGGGTGATCGCCGCGGGCACGGCCGTACGTCCGGAGCGGCGCGAGGTGGGCTACGCGGCCATGGCCCTGTTCGTGCTGGCCTCCTGGGTGCGGCTGGCGGCCTGGGAGGTGACCGACCCGGAGGCGTACACACTGCCGGTGACGATCCCCGCCCTGCTGGTCGGCCATCTGCGCCGGCGCCGGGATCCGCGGGCCTCATCCTGGACGGCGTACGGTCCGGGCCTGGCCGCCACCATGCTGCCGAGCCTGCTGGCGGCCTGGGCCGACCCGCACTGGCAGCGTCCGCTGCTGCTGGGCCTGGGCGCCCTGGCCGTGACCCTGCTGGGCGGCGGCCACAACCTCCAGGCCCCCCTGCTCCTCGGCGGCTCGGTACTCGCCCTGGACGCCCTGCACGAACTGGCCCCCTATCTCGTCCAGCTCGCCGACACCCTCCCCCGCTGGGCCCCACCCGCCCTGGCCGGCCTCCTCCTCCTCGCCCTGGGCGCGACATACGAGCAGCGCCTGCGAAACGTACGACACCTGCGCCAAAGGCTCCAGGGCATGCACTGACACCCCCGCAAAGGGGCACGAAGAACCGCGCGACCAGCCCCCAAAGGGGCGCGGAGAACCGCGCGACCGCCACGGACGAGCCTCAAGGGCGCGGGGAACTGCGCGACCAGCCACGGACGAGCCGCACCTCACAGACACCCCACAGCCCACCGTCCTCCCAGCGTGATGTTCGAGAACCTGCGCAGCGGTCCGGCGCCGTCCATCTCGGCGACCGCGTAGAGCTCCCGCGGCACCTGCTTGCGACCGGCCAGGAAGATGACCATCGGGGCGCCGAACTGCCAGACGGTCAGCGCGACCAGGCAGTACAGGACCCAGTCGGGGTTGCCGACCCAACCGCCGACCTGCACGCCGAAGCCGAGTCCCTCCTCCGTGAAGAAGGCCTTGCCGTTCTGGCGGAGGCAGAGGTCGTACAGCTACATGATCGCGTGGTAGGCACGCTGTCGCCGGACACGCCGGTCCTGTCGTGAATGGTCTTCAAGCCTTGAAGTACTCGTCCCAGGTCCAGCCCGACTCCGGTGCCACGCGCGCCTTCTGACAGACCCTCTTGTCGATCACCGGCGCCATGGTGTTGGAGCCGACCGGAATGCCGGGCTGCTTTCCGTCTACCTCGCCGACGGAGGTGACGGCGGCCCGGAAGTCGTCAAGGCGGAGATTGCCCGCGTCTATCTGCGACTTGAGGTCGAGAAGGATGCCTCGCTTGTCGCACTTCCGAAGAAATCCGACGGCGTTCTGGAAAACGTCCGGGGGATTTCCACCGGCGGCCCGGGTCTGGAACTTCTCCGAGTAAGAGAGGTAGTCCTGGAAGTCCGTCTTCACCTTGATCTTCGGATACTTCTTCTCGAAGAGCCCGATGGATTCGTTGATCCGCTCGGCCCGCTCCTCGGCACCCCATCAGGAATAACGGATCGTCACCGACCTGTCCGCGGCGACCCCGTTGTCGCCCCCGCCGCACGCCGTCGTCGCCCACCGGCCCCAGCGCGGCCGCGGAGGCCCCCGCCACCTTCAGGATCGTGCGCCTCTCCACCTTGGCTGTCCCCACAGCGGACCCTCCTCGCAGCGTCGCCAGCGTTCATGAATCGTTTCAAGTAAGCGCTTGCTGCCACAGTTACGGAGAGGCGAGTGGAGCGTCAATGATTCGGACAGGATTTTTCCGGGAGGTGGCGAGCCGGCGGGTGGGCGCTCGCGGCGCTGTCGGGCCGAGGGGGGCGGGTGATGGCGCAGGGGGGTGGGGTGGGTTTGGAGGGTCGAACGGGAGGGGGTGGGGGGACCCGTCGGCCGGGCGGCTGAAAGTCGCCGGGGACGCGCGGGAGGGCGCGTGGTGCTCGGCGAGTGGATACGCCGGTCCGCCCCAGGTGAGTCATGGGAGGGGACCTGACGGTGACGGAGGTCACTGTGTGTCGCCACGGGGCGGACGGTGGCCTGAACGGGCCGTGCAGCCGCCGACCGGGCCGGGACGACAGTCCGGGGGCGCACCGCACGAACGGAGACCCCCGAGAACGAGCGGGACGGCTCCCGACTGACGCAATCAACCGGGTCGGCACTCACCCAGGCTCACCGGGGTCGGACGACACCCGGTCAGCCCGAGACAGGGCGGCCTCAGCCGGTCGGCACAGCCCGCCCCACCGAGCCGCACAGCCGCACAGCGCCAGTCCACCGGCTCTTGGACGGACGCGCCGGGCCATGACCACCAGCCGCGCCCTCGGACCGGCGCACGAACGACACCGGCCCGTCTGCCGAAGCAGACGGGCCGGTGTTCCGGGTGGGCGATACTGGGTTCGAACCAGTGACCTCTTCGGTGTGAACGAAGCGCTCTCCCACTGAGCTAATCGCCCGGGCGCAGGAAGAACATTACCCCATGTCAGGGGGTGGCTGTGACCAGCCACGGGCGGTCCCGTGGCGGGTCACCGGCCGCAGGCGACACCGCGCCCGCGGGGATCACTGGTCCTTGATCTTCCAGGGCATGACGACGCCGAACTTCCAGAGGTAGAAGCCGACCAGGGCGGTCACGATCACCAGGCCGATGCTCGTGATGATGATGTTGCGACGGCGGACCTTGGGATCGAGGGCCCGCTGGGCCGCCTCGGTCACCTTGCGCTTGGTCCAGCGGAGCACCAGCTGGGCCCAGACGAACTCGGTCGCCCAGATCGCCATGCCCCCGAAGATGACCACCCAGCCGGGACCCGGCAGCGGCAGCATGACGATGCCGGCTCCGACGACGGCCAGGCCGACGATGAAGACGCCGACCTGCCAGCTCACGTGCAGCGCGCGGCTCGCCTTGATGAACGCCGGGGCCCGTGATCCGAGCCCGCGCTCTTCCTGCGCGCCGTCCGCTTTCGTACCGTCCGATGCCACGGCCACTGCCTCGCCCGGCTTGTCACTCCCCGTATTCATACAGCCAAACCCTACCGGACCGAATCCGGTCACCGTAATGGTCGTACCCTCCGATGCCACCCTCGGCCGGAAGAGTTACGTAAAGACATGCAAAACACGCAGAGGGGTTTACAACGGCACCGTAGGTGGCATGTCGATTTCGCCGACGTGCGAATCCCCGAGCGCACACTGAGCGAAAGGCCCTGGCGCTTATGAACACCACGGTCAGCTGCGAGCTGCACCTGCGCCTCGTTGTGTCGAGCGAGTCCTCCCTGCCTGTCCCCGCAGGCCTGCGGTACGACACGGCCGACCCCTACGCCGTGCACGCCACCTTCCACACCGGAGCCGAGGAGACCGTCGAGTGGGTGTTCGCCCGCGACCTCCTCGCCGAGGGCCTGCACCGGCCCACGGGAACGGGCGACGTCCGTGTCTGGCCGTCGCGCAGTCACGGTCAGGGCGTCGTGTGCATCGCCCTGAGCTCTCCGGAGGGCGAGGCGCTGCTCGAGGCCCCGGCGCGGGCCCTGGAGTCCTTCCTGAAGCGAACGGACGCGGCCGTGCCGCCCGGCACGGAACACCGCCACTTCGACCTGGATCAGGAGCTGTCACACATCCTGGCGGAGAGCTGAGCGAGCACCTCACAGACCGCCCGGCGCCGTCCACTCGGGGAGACGGCTCGGGCCAGGACAACCGCATACGGCACACACCGGCGTCGTCGCCGCGGATCCACCGCGGAGACGGCGCCGGTCCTGCTTTCCCGGGGCCCGGTCACCCGCCCGCGGTCCCCGGCTCGGGAACGACCGAGGGGTGTTACGCGTTGTAAGGACATCGCGACGGGGGCGGTGCCCCTTTCGATGCGGCCGGGAGCCACTACCATCGGCCAGCATCGGCGGGCGTCCGCCCGACCCCAGGCCAGGGAGAGCGAAACGTGCTGATCACCCACGACACCCGGTGCGCCCTCGACACTGTGGTGGATCTGGTCAACACCGCACCGGAGGACGAGTCGTCCCCGGAGGGGCTGCCCGACGTGGCGGCCCTCGAGGATTTCGTGCGGAGCCACCAGGTCAGCGACGTCGGGACGCTCTCCGAGTTCGACCTCGCCGCCGCACGCAAGATCCGCGGACGGTTCGCGGCGATCTTCTCGGCGCCCGATCCCCGCGCGGCCGCGGGTCTGATCAACGAACTGGTCGCGGCTGCGGGCACCACGCCCCGGCTGACCGACCATGACGGCTACGACTGGCATGTGCACTACTTCGCCCCCGGTGCCTCCCTCTCCGATCACCTCGCCGCCGACTGCGGCATGGCGCTGGCCTTCTTCGTCGTGGCAGGGGAGCAGGAGCGACTGCGGCGCTGCGAGGCCCCGGACTGCCGGCGCGCCTTCGTCGACCTGTCCCGCAACCGCTCGCGGCGCTACTGCGACAGCCGCACCTGCGGCAACCGCCTGCACGTGGCCGCCTACCGGGCCCGCCGCAAGGAGGCCGCGGGCTGAGGCCGTCCCTTTTCGGACACGAGCCGGATGGCGTCTCGCACGCTGCCCGCCCTGTCCGGGTGGTTTCCGGCTCGGCTCCACGGCCCGCGCGAGGGTGACGCGGTCCCCGGCGGGTGGCGCCGGGGAACGCGGGTACGGATCACAGCAGCAGCAGGTCGTGCAGAGCGGCCATGAGCAGAAGACTCCCGATCACCGCAAGGAAGATCATCAGCGGTGGCTGGGAAAGGGCGAAGAGGCATCCGCGGGGCTCATCCTTCGGCGGCGCGGCATCGCTCTGTGTCGTGTCCAGCATCTCGCGGGTGATGATGACGCAAACGGCACCCTTGACACGCTCAACACGCCCGGATCAAGCGGTAGTTCGCCGGAAACTGTGACGAAGACCCGCGCCTTGGGATAGGCGGGCGCGAACACGTTCCGCGGCCGGCGACGCGGTGGCTGTCCGGTGTGCTGCCGGGTGGTGCCGGGTGGTCCCGGGCTCACCCGGCGGTCATATGCCGTGCTTCTTCAGGATCGCCTCGATGTCGCTGAAGTCGTCCCCTTCGCCGCGGGCCGCGCTCCGCGGGCGGGAGTCACCGCGCGTGCTCGGGCCGAGGGAGGGGGCTGCCGCCTGCGGGGCGACGGCGTCGCGCTGTGCGGCGGCGGCCGCGCGGCGCTCCTTGCGGGTGCCGCCCCGGCGGCGCTCGACTCTGCGGGTCGTCGCGAACAGCGCCCAGGCCAGGCCGAGCACGCCGAAGCCCGCCCAGGCGGTCGGGCTGAAGGCCGTGTCGGCGAGCCATTCGATCACGCCCGTCATCACCAGGCCGAGCGGCACGAGGGAGTAGGCCGCGATCCTGGCCGCCGACAGGAAGCGCCTGCGGTACGCGTTGACCGCGGCGATTCCGAGCCCGGCCACGGCGACGGCGGAACACACCGTCTCGGCAATCATCCGGTCCTCCAGGCACATTCGTCGGACATGGCGGTTCGTCCCCTCCATCGTGCACCTGCGGCACCCCGCCCGGCCATGGTCCAGCGGGACATCAGGGACATCTCCGGGTCGTCTCCTCCCCGAGTCGGGGTCGGCGTCCGGGACACCCCCACCGGGGACGGCGACCGGACCGGTCATGCCCGGGGTGCGCGGACCGCGTCGGGCCGCGTACACCGGGTTGGGCCGTCCCGACCTGGGCTGGAACACTGGGCCCATGAGCGACACCTCCCCCGCCCCCGCGCGCGCCACGGCCCCCGTTCTCGACGTCTGGTGCGAGCTGCAGTGCTCCGACTGCCGTACCGCCCTGGACGACCTCCGTGCCCTGCGCGCCCGCTACGGGGACCGGCTGGAGGTGCGGCTGCGGCACTTCCCGCTGGAGAAGCACAAGCACGCCTTCGCCGCCGCGCAGGCCGCGGAGGAGGCTGTCGAGCAGGGGCAGGGCTGGCCGTACGTCGAGGCGGTGCTGGCTCGCGTCGAGGAGCTGGAGAGCGGGGGTGAGGCCTTCCTCGTCGACGCGGCCCGTGAACTCGGCCTGGACGCCGAGGAGTTCGACACGGCACTGATCGACGGCCGGCACATCCTGATCGTCGACGCCGACCAGGCCGAGGGCAAGGCCATCGGTGTGACCGGCACGCCGACCTATGTCATCGGCGGCGAGCGCCTCGACGGCGGCAAGAGCCAGGAGGGCCTGCGCGAGCGCATCGAGGAGATCGCGGACCGGCTGCTGGCCGAGCAGGCCTGAGCCGCCGCCGAGCCCGTCCCCGCGCGCCCGCGGGGACCACACCCGTAGGAGCGGGTGACCGTCAGAGCAACTGCTTGTACATCGTGTACCGCACCGGCTGATACCCCAGTGACTCGTACAGCCGCTCAGCCGGTGTGTTGCCCGTGAAGACGTTGAGGCCGACCTTCCGCCTGCCCGCGGACAGGGCCTGTGCCTCGGCGAGGAGCATCAGGGAGCGGCCGTGGCCGCGGCCCCGGAAGCGCTCGTCGGACTCGACGTCGAGGACGAACGCCGCTTCCGGGCGGAGGGCGAGCCACAGGGTGCCGACGCACGTGCCGTCGTGCTCCAGGACGCTCAGCAGGGTGTCGGCCGTGTCCAGGCCGTGCGGCAGCAGGACTTCCTGGTCACGTCGTGCCTTGTCCCGCGCCTGGGTCTCGGGGACGCCCCGTTCGATCCAGTCCTGGGCGTAGGCGGCCACGCCCCGCTCGTACCAGGGCCCGAACTCGGCCGCGGTCATCGGCCGGGCGCTGCTGCCCTGGGGCAGGGCGGGGGCGGCGGCGCCGAGTGCCTTCTCCAGGGTCCGGTTGCGATGGACGTAGCCGAGGGCCGTGACGAGGCGGAGGGCGGTCGCGGCGTCGGCGGGCACGGCGATCTCGACGCGGGTGCAGCCCCAGCTGCGGGCCACCTCCTCGGCGGCCAGCGCCGCCACCGTGCCCCGGCCGCGCCCGCGGTCCGGTTCCTCGATGCGCAGAGCGTGGATCTGGGCGACGGACGGCCCGAACCCGGGATGGGTGGCCAGGTGCACCGCGCCGACGGGACGGCTGTTCACGCACACCGAGAAGTGGCGCGACAGCGCCCCGTCGGCGGCACGCTGAAGCGGCTCGGTCGGCCGCAGGGTCGTTGTCATCACCGGAGTTCTACCCGCCGAAGGGGTCCCGCGGCAGCCCAAATACGCGCCTGGGGCACTGTCGACGCCTTCCCGTCCGCCCCCGCGACGCCCGGCCTACGGATCGAGGTCGTCGCCCGCGCGCTCGTCGAAGATCCGCATCGCCTTCGCCGTCACCGGCCCCGTGCCTCGCAGTTCGCGCGAGTCGACCCGGTGGACGGCCTGGATGTCGCGCAGCGTGGAGGTGAGGAAGACCTCGTCGGCGCGTTCGAGGACGTCCAGCGGGAGGTCGGTCTCCTTGGCGCCGGTCCACTCCACGACGAGGGCCCGGGTGATGCCGGCCAGGCAGCCGGAGGCGACCGGCGGGGTGTGGATCTCTCCGTCCAGGACCACGAAGACGTTGGAGCCGGTGCCCTCGCAGAGCTGTCCGACCGTGTTGGCGAACAGCGCCTCCGAGGCGCCCTGCTCATGGGCGCGGGCGAGGGCCACGACGTTCTCGGCGTAGGAGGTCGTCTTCAGGCCGGTCAGGGCGCCGCGCTCGTTGCGGGTCCAGGGGACCGTGATCGCGGCGGTGGAGTCGGGGCGCCGGCCGGTCTCGCCGAGGGCGACGACGAGGGTCGGGCCGTGCTCGCCGCGGTCGGAGCCGAGGGGGCCGTGGCCGCCGGTGTAGGTGATGCGCAGCCGGCCGAGCGGCATCGGGTTGGCCTCGATGACGGCGGCGCAGGCGCGGCGGACCTCGTCGAGGTCGGGGTCGGGCAGGCCGAGGCCGCGGGCGGAGCGGGTCAGTCGGTCGAGGTGGCGGGTGAGGGCGAAGGGCTTGCCGCCCACCGCCTTCACGGTCTCGAAGATGCCGTCGCCCACGGTCAGGCCGTGGTCGAAGACGGAGACGCGGGCGGACTCGATGTCCTGCAACCCGCCGTCGAGCCAGATCTTCACTTTCTAGAGCCCCTCTCCATTCACCTCGTATGCTCCCGACGCTACCGCGAGCAGCCGGGACGCCTTCAGCTCGGTCTCGCGCCACTCCCCCTCGGGGTCGGAACCCCAGGTGATGCCGGCGCCGGTGCCGAAGCGCAGCACTCCCTCGGCTCGGTCGATCCAGAAGGTGCGTATGCCGACGGCCAGCTCGGCGGTGCCGCGGTCGGCGTCGACCCAGCCCACGGCTCCGCAGTACGGTCCGCGCGGCGCGGTCTCCAGCGCCTCGATGATCCGCAGGGCGCTCGACTTGGGCGCGCCGGTGACCGAGCCGGGCGGGAAGGCGGCCGTGAGCAGTTCGGGCCAGCCGACGCCGTCGCTCAGCTCGCCGCGGACGGTGGAGACGAGGTGGACCAGCCCCGGGTGCTTCTCGACGGCGCACAGGTCGGGGACGGTCACGCTGCCGGTGGCGCACACCCGGCCGATGTCGTTGCGGACGAGGTCCACGATCATCACGTTCTCGGCGTAGTCCTTGTCCAGGAGGTCCGCCTCGGTGCGGCCGGTGCCCTTGATGGGGCCCGACTCGACGACCCGGTCGGCGCGCCGCAGGAACAGTTCGGGGGACGCGGTGGCGATCTCCACGCCGTGCTCCGGCAGCCGGATCGTTCCTGCGTACGGGGCGGGATTGCCGCGGGCCAGCAGGGCGGTCAGCGCGTCCACGTCGGCGTCGGCAGCGACGGGCGCGGACAGCACACGGCAGAGGTTGGCCTGGTAGACCTCGCCGGCCGCGATGTGCTCGCGGATGCGGCGCACGCCCGCGGTGTACGCGGCGCGGTCGAGCGAGGACGTCCACTCGTCGGCCGACGGGCCGCGCCAGGCGTCCGGCACGGGCGCGGGCACCGGCTGCTCGCGGACGTCCGCGAAGCGGGCACAGGTCAAACGGCCCTCGAAGTCGGCGCAGACGGCCCAGAAGCCGGTGGAGTCGAGGGCCGCGGGGTCGTCGGTGACGTCGAGAAGGCCGGAGGCGAAGCGGTCGCCGAAGCGGGCCAGAGGAACGAGGTCGAGCACGTTGTCGAGTCTATGGCGGGTGTCCTGAGGGTGACCTGGGCATGTCCTCGCGGGAGCCCCGGCCGGGTCGCCGACCAGGTCGGGCGCAGCACGCTGCACAAACGCGTTTTTGTGCTGGCCCAGGAATCCGCTAGAGTTCAACACGTCGCCGGGACGCGCAAGCCGACCGAAACGACAGGCGGACGTAGCTCAGTTGGTAGAGCGCAACCTTGCCAAGGTTGAGGTCGCGAGTTCGAGCCTCGTCGTCCGCTCGAAGGAAAAGGGGGGTTCCCGATCCCCTACACTCCTGGTGGAGTGGCCGAGAGGCGAGGCAACGGCCTGCAAAGCCGTCTACACGGGTTCAAATCCCGTCTCCACCTCCAAGGACGATTAGCTCAGCGGGAGAGCGCTTCCCTGACACGGAAGAGGTCACTGGTTCAATCCCAGTATCGTCCACTGATCCGCAAGGACTCGGTCCGCGAGGATCCCCGCGCGATTAGCTCAGCGGGAGAGCGCTTCCCTGACACGGAAGAGGTCACTGGTTCAATCCCAGTATCGCGCACGCAATGCCCCTGACCTGCGGGTTCAGGGTCCCGAGGACGATTAGCTCAGCGGGAGAGCGCTTCCCTGACACGGAAGAGGTCACTGGTTCAATCCCAGTATCGTCCACACACCGAAAGCCCCCGGTCCCGCGACCGGGGGCTTCTTCGTGTGCGGTGCGGCTCAGCTGGAGAAGAGCATGCGGCCGAAGCTCTTGTGCCGGTGGTGGCCGCCGTAGTGACCGCCGTGGCCGCCGTGCGGGGCTCCCCAGGCGGGGGCCGGCGGCGCGGGCGGGGCCGGGTAGGCCTGCGGGGCGGTGGGCGCCGCTGGCGGGGCGGGCTGGGACCACTGGGACTCCAGGCGGGTCAGCGCCTCCAGCTCGCCGTAGTCGAGGAAGATGCCCCGGCAGTTGGAGCACTGCTCGATCTGGACGCCGTTGCGGTTGTACGTGTGCATCGCGCCGTGGCACTTCGGACACTGCATGATCGGCTCAACTCCTCGCCGTTCGATCCTGCTTCGGGTATCTCCAGGACAGACTCCGTCCCCTCGTCCCCGGTTGCACGCTACTTCGCGAAACTGGTCGTCAACTGCGGTGATACGGAACACATGCGTGAACAGGCGTCGATCAACGCCTCCTCCACCTCGTCCGGCGCCCGGTCCGCGGCGACGGCCTTCGTGATCGCCAGGGCGGCCGTCTGGACCGTCAGGGCGCGGGCGGGGACGTCCAGGGCGGGCCAGGGGTCGCCGTCCGGCACGGCCGGGCCGCCCGCGGTCCGGTAGGCGTCCAGGAACCGGGTCCACTCCTCGGGCGGGAGGAGGCCGCAGGCGTACCAGGCCGCCGGGCGGGCCAGGTCCCAGGCCGGCATGCCGGTGCCGAGGTCGTCGACGTCGATCAGCCGCCAGGGGCCGTCGGCAGCCGGGTACCGCACCAGCTGTCCGAGGTGCAGGTCGCCGTGGCACACGGTCGTGGTGTCCGGCATCGGCCCCTCGTCCCGGGCCCAGGCCGGCAGCGTCTCCCAGGCGCGCAGGACCGGCCCGCCGGCCGGGTGGCCGGGGGCGCCCTCTCGCAGCCGGGCGACCGCGCGGGCGGCCTTGGCCGGGCCGCGCATCGCGGGCATGCGGCCGGGCGCGGTTGTGCGGTGCAGGGCCGCGAGGAGAGCGCCCGCGGCCTCCCAGGGGGCGGCGTCCGGGTCGTCGGGGTCCACGGGGGTTCCGTACGGCCAGAGGGTCACCGGACGTCCGTGCAGCGGGACGGACGCGGGGGTGAGGGGCGGCAGCAGGACACCGGGCAGCGCGGCCGCCAGGGCGAGGCGCGGCGCGAGGTCCTCGGGGGTGCTGCCGGGAGCGTGCGCCTTCGCGACCGTCGCTCCATGCCGTACGACGGTGGCGTCCGGGCGTTCCGCGAGCGTGACGGCCCCTTCGCAGGCACAGTCCTCACCGCGCGGGTGCGCCGCTCGCCGGGCCCGCACGGCGAGCTCGGACAACAGGTCTGCGGTCACTTTCCCCCCAGGTCGCTCTGGCCGTGAGGGTACGTGAACGCGGTGGCCGCCCAGGAATGAAAAGGTCAATGCCGGCGCAGCTCCCCAGCTGCGCCGGCATTTGTGCCGTCCGCCGCACCCCCGTCCCCACGGGGTTATGGGTGGATGTCCCCGCCCGGACCGCTCTTCCGGGCCTGGGGTCGCCGCTCAGCGCCCCAGCATCACACCCACGGACGACGCCTGTGTGGCCACTGTCTCCCAGCCGTCGAAGACGACGAGGAGCAGGACCGCCAGGGGCAGGGCCATGGCTGTGGCCACCAGCGGGTGGCGACGCCCGGTACGACGTGCGCGGAAGGCGGTGTGCGCCTTGTGTCGCTGCGCGCGGAGCGCTGTCCGCGGTGCCGTGTGGGCCATGGTCCCTCTCCTGACCGCTCTCAGTTGTCGTTGGCAGCGGCGGGCGTCTGACCTCGGGGGACGAGTGCTGCACCCGCCGCTTGACTTCAAATCTAGGCTCATGGCGGGCCCGGGACGTCATGCCCTCGTACCGAATGCCGGGCCTCCCGGAGGATGAGCCTTTCGTCCGCGCCTACTCCCCTGGGTGGAGACGCGGGCCTAGGTCTCGGGGTCTTCCCGGAGGGGGCGCCCGGTCTGTCCGGGCATTTCCGAGCTGTCCTCGCGGGGAACGGGCTGCTCGACCAGGGCGAGGACCCGGGTCGCCATGAAACGGGCGGTTCTCACGACCGTACCGGTCCGGGTGACTTCGCTCACTTCCACCACCCCTCGCCGCACCGCCGTCTCCACCCTGCGGCCCGCCCTGCTCGCCACCACCTCGTACGTACGGGTCGTGTCGCCGGCGTCCACGACTATCTCCACACGATCACCCTTCACGGGTTCAATCCCCCTTCTGAGTCTGGCCGTTGGGATCTTGGGCAGCTCGAAGCCGCCCGGTTCGCGCACTGCCTGACCGTCCTTCAAGTCTCCCACCGGCCACTGACAATCGATCGGGCCGAGAGGGCGCGGCCTCTGCGCGCACACGGCCGCGAAAACGTAAGCTGTGCCACGTCACACGGACCGGGCAGCGGGGATGAACATGGCGATGATGCGCCTGAGGCGCGAGGACCCGCGCGTCGTCGGCTCGTTCAAACTGCACCGGCGTCTGGGCGCCGGCGGCATGGGTGTGGTCTATCTGGGCTCCGACAAGAAGGGGCAGCGGGTCGCGCTGAAGGTGATCCGGCCCGATCTGGCGGAGGACCAGGAGTTCCGGTCGCGGTTCGCGCGCGAGGTCTCCGCCGCCCGGCGCATCCGGGGCGGCTGCACGGCCCGGCTGGTCGCCGCGGACCTGGAGGCCGAGCGGCCCTGGTTCGCCACGCAGTACGTGCCCGGCCCTTCCCTGCACGACAAGGTCGCCGAGGAGGGCGCGCTGGTCGCGGCGGACGTCGCCGCCGTCGGGGCCGCCCTGTCGGAGGGGCTCGTCGCGGTCCACGAAGCCGGGGTCGTGCACCGGGACCTCAAGCCGTCCAACATCCTGCTGTCCCCCAAGGGACCACGGATCATCGACTTCGGCATCGCCTGGGCGACGGGCGCCTCCACGCTCACGCACGTCGGCACCGCCGTCGGCTCCCCCGGCTTCCTCGCTCCCGAGCAGGTGCGCGGCGTGGCCGTCACGCCCGCCACCGACGTGTTCTCGCTGGGCGCCACGCTCGCCTACGCCTGCACCGGCGACTCCCCCTTCGGGCACGGCAGTTCGGAGGTGATGCTGTACCGCGTGGTGCATGAGGAGCCCCAGCTGCACGGTGTCCCCGACGCGCTGGCCCCGCTGGTGCGGGCCTGCCTGGCGAAGGACCCCGAGGAACGGCCCAGCACGCTCGAACTGTCCCTGCGGCTGAAGGAGATCGCGGCCCGCGAGGCCCAGATCCTGCTGGAGGGGCGCCCGCCCGCGCCCCGTACGGCGGAGCCGGAGCGGCCCACCGGGCGGCTCACGGACACCTATCCCGAACAGCAGCGCGTCCATCCCGAACAGCAGCGCCTCCAGCAGCAGCGCCGGCCCCGGCCGCAGGGCACTCCCGCGCCCCGGGGCGCGGCGCCCTCGCGGGGTTCGGCCGCGCCGCGCGGGGCGACCCCGTCGCGCGGTGGCAGCGCCTCCCGGGGTGGTACGGCCTCGCGCTCCGGGCAGGCCCGGCCCACGCCGGCGCCCCGGAACACGCCCGCCGGCCGCAGCTCCACGCGCGGCGGCAGCGGCAGTCGGCCCGTGCCGCGCGGCGGCCGTCCGGCGCCCCGCGGCACCGGGACCAAGCTGCGTCCGGCCAACCCGCGGCTGCTGCGGCAGCGGTTGTTCGTGTTCGTCGTGGTCACGCTGCTCGTGGCGCTCGGCATCGCGCTGGTGCAGGGCTGCCAGGGCTCGGCGAACGGGCTCGGCGGACGCGAGCGGCGGGAGAAGGCCGTGCCGTCGTACGTGCCCCTGGACCGGGGCATGTCGATGAAGCAGCGGTTCGAGTCGACGCTGGAGCTGTCGGCCGTCAGGTGAGGCGTGGGGCCTCAGGCCTCCGGGCGGCCCGTCGCGACCGCGTAGAAGGCGACGGCGGCGGCCGCGCCGACGTTGAGCGAGTCGACGCCGTGGGACATGGGGATGCGCACCCATTCGTCCGCCGCGACCAGGGCCTGGGTGGACAGCCCGTCGCCCTCCGCACCGAGCATCAGGGCCACCCGGTCCATCCGGTGCGGGGCCGCCTCGTCGAGGCTCCTCGCCTTCTCGTCGGGGGTGAGCGCGAGCAGCGTGAAGCCCGCCTCGCGTACCGAGTCCAGGCTCTTGGGCCAGATGTCGAGACGGGCGTACGGCACGGAGAAGACCGCGCCCATCGAGACCTTGACGCTACGGCGGTACAGCGGGTCGGCGCAGTCCGGGGAGAGCAGCACGGCGTCCATGCCGAGGGCGGCCGCCGAGCGGAAGATCGCACCGATGTTGGTGTGGTCGTTGACCGACTCCATGACGACCACACGGCGTGCGGTGCGCAGGAGTTCGGTCGCCTCGGGGAGCGGCTTGCGCTGCATGGAGGCGAGCGCGCCGCGGTGGACGTGGTAGCCGGTGACGCGCTCGGCGAGCTCCGGGGCGACCGCGTACACAGGTGCCGGGAGCTCGTCGATGACGTCGCGCATGACGTCGACCCACTTCGCGGACAGCAGCATCGAACGCATCTCGTACCCGGCGTCCTTGGCCCGCCGGATGACCTTCTCGCCCTCGGCGATGAACAGGCCCTCGGCGGGTTCGCGTCTGCGGCGCAGCTCCACGTCGGTCAGGCCCGTGTAGTCGCTCAGGCGCGGGTCGGCGGGGTCGTCAACGGTGATGAGATCGGCCACAGGGTGATACTGCCTTGTCGTGCGGATGGTGCCAACGGCTTGGAACGGGTCAGTTACCTCGGGTTACGCCGAGGTCGCCGGGCCGACTCGGACGACCTCGCCGATGACGACGACGGCCGGAGGCCTGACCTCCTCGGCGCGTACGGTCTCGGCGACCGTCGCGAGCGTGGCGTCGACCCGGCGCTGCGCGGCCGTCGTGCCCTCCTGGACCAGGGCGACCGGGGTGTCCGGGGACCTGCCGTGGGAGACGAGCGTCTCGGCGATCTTCCCGATCTTGTCGACTCCCATGAGGATCACGAGGGTGCCGGTGAGCTTGGCCAGGGACGGCCAGTCGACCAGGGAGCGCTCGTCGTCGGGGGCCACATGGCCGCTGACGACGGTGAACTCGTGGGCCACGCCCCGGTGCGTCACCGGGATGCCCGCCGCGCCCGGGACGGAGATCGAGCTGGAGATGCCGGGCACCACCGTGCAGGGGATGCCCGCCTCGGCGAGGGCCTGGAGCTCCTCCATGCCGCGCCCGAAGACGTACGGGTCGCCACCCTTGAGGCGGACGACGGACTTGCCCTGCTTGGCGTGCTCGATCAGCGCGTTGTTGATGGCCTCCTGGGCCATGAAACGGCCGTACGGGATCTTCGCGGCGTCGATCACCTCGACGTGCGGCGGCAGTTCGGCGAGGAGGTCGCGCGGGCCGAGGCGGTCGGCGATGACGACGTCGGCCTCGGCGAGCAGCCGGCGGCCGCGCACGGTGATCAGGTCCGGGTCGCCGGGGCCGCCGCCGACCAGGGCGACGCCGGCGGAGCGGGTGCGGTGGTGCGGGGCGACGAGCGTGCCGTCGCGCAGGCCCTCGACGACCGCGTCGCGGATGGCGGCGGTGTGGCGGGGGTCGCGGGACCTGGTGTCGGTGGTCAGGACCGCGACGGTCACGCCCTCGCTGTGGCCGGTGGCCGGGGTCCAGGCCGTGGCCGCGTCGGCGTCGTCCGAGCGGACGCACCAGACGCGGTACAGCTCGGCCTCGGCGGAGGCCCGCGTGTTCGCGTCCGGGTCGCTGGTGGCGATCAGGGCGTACCAGGCCTCGGCGAGGTCGCCGCTCGCGTACGGGCGCCGGTGCCAGGTGAGCTCGCCCGCGTCCGCCATCGCCTCCACGGAGGGGGTCGCCTCGGGGGACACGAGGTGGATCTCGGCGCCCGCGGCGATCAGGGCCGGGAGGCGGCGCTGGGCGACCTGGCCGCCGCCGAGGACGACGACCTTGCGGCCGGTGAGGCGCAGGCCTACCGGGTAGGCGGGGTTTTCGGCCATGAGGGGCGACTCCTCCGGGGGCTTGGGATGGCCCTGACGTGCAGATTTTAAGGGGCGGGGGCGGCGGGCGGCTGAGGTGTCCGATGGCTGGGCACATCGCCGGATACGGGCTGCGGGCGGCAGTGCCCACCGGTTTTGTCGCGGCGGTACGGCGTCGGGACCGCGGCACCTTCTCAGACGCGCGGCATCGCCGTGACGCGACTCCCGGACACAGGCGCGGGAGTTTCGGCGCGGGACCCGGCCCGGTCGCGGTCGTGCCGGGTCCCGTGCGAGGCGCGGTCGGTGCTACTTCTCCGTCGCTGCTACTTCTCCGTCACTGCTACTTCTCCGTCACGCCCGCCGAGTCGAACGTCGCCACCTCGTGCATGGCTCGTGCCGTGCTCTGCACGAGCGGAAGGGCGAGGAGGGCGCCGGTGCCCTCGCCGAGGCGGAGGTCGAGGTCGACCAGGGGGCGCAGGCCGAGCTTGTTGAGGGCGGCCACATGGCCGGGTTCCGCGCTGCGGTGACCGGCGATGCAGGCGGCCAGGACCTCAGGGGCGATGGCTCGGGCGACCAGGGCGGCCGCGCCCGCGCTCACCCCGTCGAGGATCACCGGCGTGCGCAGGGACGCGCCGCCGAGGAGGAGGCCGACGATGGCCGCGTGCTCGAACCCGCCGATGGCGGCCAGGACACCGATGGGGTCGGCCGGGTCGGGCTGGTGGACCTCGATGGCCCGGCGGACGACCTCGGTCTTGCGGGCGAGGGTCTCGTCGTTGATGCCGGTGCCACGGCCCGTCACCTCGGCCGGGTCGGTGTCCGTGTAGACGGAGATCAGGGCGGCGGACGCGGTGGTGTTCGCGATGCCCATCTCGCCCGTCAGCAGGGCCTTGTTGCCGGCCGCCACCAGATCGCGGGCCGTCTCGATGCCCACCTCGATGGCCTGCTTGGCCTCCTCGCGGGTCATCGCGGGGCCCGTGGTCATGTCGGAGGTGCCCGCGCGGACCTTGCGGGGCAGCAGGCCGGGAGTCGCGGGCAGGTCGCCGGCCACGCCCACGTCGATGACGCAGACCTCGGCACCGACCTGGTTGGCGAACGCGTTGCAGACCGCTCCCCCACCGAGGAAGTTGGCCACCATCTGCGCCGTGACCTCCTGCGGCCAGGGGGTGACGCCCTGGGCGTGCACACCGTGGTCGCCCGCGAAGATCGCGACGGCCGCGGGCTCCGGGATCGGCGGCGGGCACTGGCGGGACAGACCGGACAGCTGGGCCGAGATGATCTCCAGCATGCCGAGCGCGCCGGCCGGCTTCGTCATCCGCTTCTGCCGCTCCCAGGCCTCACCGAGGGCCTTGGCGTCCAGCGGACGGATCTGCGCGACGGTCTCCGCGAGCAGGTCGTGCGGCTCCTCACCGGGCAGGGCACGGCGGCCGTACGTCTCCTCGTGCACGACCCAGGACAGCGGGCGCCGCTTGGACCAGCCCGCCTGCATCAGCTCGGGCTCGTCCGGGAACTCGTCGACGTACCCGACGCACAGGTACGCGATGACCTCCAGGTGCTCGGGCAGGCCGAGGGAGCGGACCATCTCGCGCTCGTCGAAGAAGCTGACCCAGCCGACGCCGAGACCCTCGGCGCGGGCGGCGAGCCAGAGGTTCTCCACCGCGAGGGCGGCCGAGTACGGCGCCATCTGCGGCTGGGTGTGGCGGCCCAGGGTGTGCCGGCCGCCGCGGGTCGGGTCGGCGGTGACGACGATGTTCACCGGGGTGTCGAGGATGGCCTCGATCTTCAGTTCCTTGAACTGCTTGGCCCGGCCCTTGGGCAGCGACTTCGCGTACGCCTCGCGCTGGCGCATGGCCAGTTCGTGCATCGTGCGGCGGGTGTCCGCGGACCGGATCACCACGAAGTCCCAGGGCTGCGAGTGGCCCACGGAGGGGGCGGTGTGGGCCGCCTCCAGGACGCGGAGCAGGACCTCGTGCGGGATGGGATCGCTGCGGAAGCCGTTGCGGATGTCACGGCGTTCGCGCATGACCTTCAGCACGGCCTCGCGCTCGGCGTCGTCGTAGGCGGGGGCGGCGGGGCCGCTGGGGCGTCCTGCTTCCGCGGGTGCGGCCGGGACCTCTGTCTCCGCGGCTTCCTGGACTGCCGGTGCTTCCGGGGCCTCCTGGACTGCCGGGACTTCCGGCACTGCCTCGGCTGCCTGTACTTCCTCGACTGCCTGGATGTGCGGGACCTGGGGGTGCTGCGGGGTCAGTTCGTCCTCGTGCTCGGCCACCCGGGTCGCCAGCTCGTCCGCCTGCTGCGCGAGGTCCGTGACCGGCTCGTCCGGCGCGGGGGTCGCCTCGCGCTGGGCCGGTACGGGGATGGGGTGCGGGGGCGTGGGGGCGAGGTGGGGGGCGGTGGGTACGGGGGCGCCCTCCACCGGGACGAATTCGCCCAGCGGGGTGGGGGTGGGGTCAGGCGGGAGCGTGCCGGGGTGGAGAGGCTCGGGGGTCGGGTCCTGGAGCTGCTGGGGCTGCTGGGGCTCCAAGAGTTCCTGCGGCGCGGCGAGTTCCTGGAGCGGCTGGGGCTCCAAGAGTTCCTGCGGTACGGCGAGTGCCTGGAGCGGCTGGGGCTCCTGGGGGAGCGACTGGGGGCCTGCGAGGGCCTCCGGCGTGGGGGGCGGGGTGTGCGGCGGCTGGGGGTGCGGGGGTTCCACGGCCTCGGCTCGGCCTTCCGCCTGTTCGTTCCCGCCCGCACCGACCGTCCGGGTTTCGTCCTCGGGTGCAGGTGGTCCTTGCGGGGTGATCTCGCCCTCGGCGGCCGCGGGTTCGGGGGTGGTGGGCTGCGGGGTCTGGGCGAGAGTGGGCTGCTCAGCAGGCTCCAGCGGCAGCTCCGACACCGGCTCGGGCTCGGGCTCGGGCTCGGGAGTCTGAGCCTCGGTCAGCGCCTCGGCGGGCGCCGCGCCCTCGGGTTCCGTGAGCTGCTCGACGGGCTCGGGGGCCGGGGTTTCCCCGGGCTGCGGGGCCGGTTCCAGGGCTGCGGGTTCCTCGATGACCTGCCCTGCCTGCTCTGCCTGCCCTGCCTGCTCGGCGTCTCCCGGCGTCTCGACCGGAGCCGGTACGGGGGCGGTTTCCCGCACCTCCGCCACCTGCTGGGGCGTCACCGCCTGGGGCGCGGTCGCCTCGGTCGTGAGGCGGGCCACCGCGGCCTGGGCCGCGTCCACCGGCTCGGGCTCGGGCTCGGGAAGGGTGGCCGGGGCAACCGTTTCCGCAGCCGGGGCCAGAGCGGCCTCGGAAGCCGGGGCCAGAGCGGCCTCGGGAGCCGGGGCCGGAACGGCCTCGGGAGCGGCCGGAGCCGTCTCGGCCACGGGTGCCACCGGAGCCGGAACGATCTCGGGGGCCGCCGGGACCGGGTTACCCCACGGCATCGCACCCTGCGGCATGGCCTGGGGCACGGTCTGCGGGGCGGCCGCCTGCGGGACCACGCCGGGCTGGGGCATGATCGGTACGCCCTGGGCGGGCGTCTCGCGGGCGCGCGGTACGTCGAGGTACTCCGGGCCCGGCTGGCGTACGGGGGCGCCCGCCGGGCCGCGGTCGGCGAGGGAGCGGACCGGGCTGGCGGAGGTGTCGGGGATGAGCGGGCCCAGGTGCAGCGGGCGACGGGCGGCCGACGGCGCGGGGTTCGGGAGACGGACGCCGCTCAGGTCGACGGAACCGCTGTCGCGGCCGCCCGTCTCGTGCGGGTCCGGCTCGTGGACGGTCTCGACGACCGGCTCGGGCGCGGGCGGAGCGACCTCGTTGCCCCAGGCGCTCTGGGCGCCGGGCAGCAGCAGGTCCTCGTCCTCGGCGGGAGACTCGGCGAGGTAGGAGTACGCGCCGTGCCCGGGAACGCCCGGCTGTTCCACCGTGCCTGCGTTCTCCGGCAGTCCCTCGCCCGGGACCTGGCCGGTGTCGGTCATGCGAACCCCTCGCCCATCGGTTAGTGCCTCTACGTCCAGCTCACCCGGGACGGCGCACCGACCGCCCCACAGTGAAGAACGAGCGTGCGCGTCCAGCGGCACGAACGACCCGCCAAAAAAGGCGACAAAGCCATTCGGTGGCATTCTCGCTGGCATGCCGCCGTCACGACAGCTTGATCCGCAACGGTCCGCTGTGGACTGCGCCACGTTGCGCGTCCTCCGGTTCTGCCGTACCACACTCACCCCAAAAGGGGTGCGCTTTCCGGACATTGACCGACGAAGTGCCGGTCGACCGAGTTGCGGTACAACGATCGGCCAGCCTACCGCGCGCGGTACGACAACAGGATCACGGGGAGCGATCCGGCAGCACTCCACACAGCAGGAATGTGACGCTCCGCTCCTTCTCCGTCCAGGCGCGCGTGTCCAGCTCGACGGACTGGATGAGGGCGCACTCGACGTCGTACCCGTGCTCCGTCAGATCGCGGCCGAGGCGTTCGGCCGCGTCGCGCGTGGCGGCGTCGGCGACGATGCGCCGGGGGCGGCGGTCGGCCACGGCCGAGACGACGGCCGCTCCCCCGCCGCCGACCCGGACGACGTCCGGTTCGGGCAGGTCCTCCAGCACGTGCGGGGCGGTGCCGCGCACGATCTGGAGCTGGACCCCGAAGCGGCGCGCGGCGGCGTCGGTGCGGGCGCAGGCGTCGATGTCGCGGTCGACGGCGAGGACGGCGGCGCCCGCGCGGGCGGCCTCGGTGGCGAAGGCGCCCGATCCGCAGCCGATGTCCCAGACGAGGTCGCCGGTGCGCGGGCCCAGCCGGGCCAGTTGCGCCGCGCGCAGCAGGTCGGACTCGCCCTCGCCCAGGCCGCCGCCGTAGGCCTCGGCCGGCTGGGTCCAGCCGCGCGGGTCCACGGCGGGGTCGCGGCCGGCGAGCCAGCCGGTGTCCTCGGCGGCGGGGCCGGACCGGCCTCCGATGACGATGACGATGTTCGGGTCGCGCCAGGTGTGGTCGGCGGCCTTGTCGGAGGTGACGACGGTGACCTGTTCGCGTTCGGTGCCGAGTTCCTCGCAGATGACGAAGGTGCGGTGGACGCCGTCCAGGAGCAGGCCGAGTTCGGCGGGGCCGGCGCCGGGCGAGGTGAGGACGGCGACCTTGGTGTGGGCGCGGCATACGTTCACCGCGCGTCGCAGGGTGCGTCGGTGGGCGACGACCACTTGGGCGTCGTCCCAGGGCATGCCCGCACGGGCGAAGGCGGCGGCGACCGAGGAGACCGCGGGGACGACCTCGATCTCCAGGCCGAACTCGGGCGAGCGCAGGGTGCGTACGACGCCGAAGAAGCCGGGGTCGCCGTCGGCGAGCACGACCGCGCTGCCCCGGTGGGCGGCGATGCGGCGGGCGGCGAGGGCGACGCTGCCGAGCCGGATGCGTTCGGCGGCGGGCGGCACCTCGGGCAGGGCCAGGTGGTGCGCCGCGCCGGCCACGAGCGTGGCGGCGCCCAGGGCGGCGCGGGCCGCCGCGGTCAGCGGCGAGCCGTCCCAGCCGATCACCGTGACCCGGTCGGCCATCGTCGTCAGTCTCCAGGGGTCGTCGCAGGTCGTCGTGGAGGGCGGCCCACGACGGGGCGGACCTGGTGAGCGTACCTGGTCGTGCTGTGCGGCCGGGGTTGTCGCCCGTGTCCCCCGGCGGTCAGTTCCAGTCGGCGTACGACGTGAAACCGGCGATGTCGGCGAGCTGCTCGGCGGCGCCTTCCAGGTCCTCGGGGAGCAGGCTCCAGACGATGAAGTCCGTGCGCACGTCGGTCCAGGTACCGTCGTCGGCACGGACGTGGACTATGCAGGCGTTGCGCAGGACGCCCTCGCTGATGGAGCCGATCTTCTGGGCCACCTGCTGGGAGGCGGTGTTGTCGGCGGCGGTGCGGATCTCGATGCGCTCGAACTTCTGGTCGCCGAACAGCCATTGGGCGGTGGCGAGGGCGGCCTCGGAGGCGTAGCCCTCGCCGCGGGCCCAGGGGGCGACGATGTACGACAGCTCGGTGGACCTGATGTGCCAGTCGGTCTTGCCGAGTTGGACGATGCCGACCAGTCGCTGGGTGAGGAACTCCGTGACGGCGAGGTCGAGTCCGCGGCCGGACGCGCGCTCGGCGGGGGCGTACTCGGCGATCCAGGAGCGGGCGCCGTCCTCGCCGAAGGGCTGCGGGACGTCGGTCCAGGCCGCGATCTGTTCGTCGTTCATCATCTCGGCGAGAGCCGGGACGTCGTCCTCGTCGAGGGGACGCAGCACCAACCGCTCCGTGCTGATGGAGATGTTGGGGAAGGTGCTCGTCATGCGCCGCTCCGTAGCCTCGGGACGTCTTCGAAACCGTGAGGTCTGCTGAACTGCCCAGCATGCAGCATGAAAGCACTGAACCGCACCCGGGGTACCCTCCGTTCGCGCACGCGTTCACGCAGAGGGGACACCGGGTGCGGTGGGCGCCCGCTGAAAGGGCGTCAGTGGGTTCAGAAGGAGGCGATGACGGAGCCGGCGTACTCGTCCTCGATGAACTTCTTGACCTCGGGCGAGGTCAGCAGCTCGGCGAGCTTCTTGACGCGCGGGTCGTTCTCGTCGCCCTCCTTGACGGCGAGGAAGTTGCCGTAGGGGTTGTCCTGGGCGGACTCCAGGACGAGGGCGTCCTGGGCGGGCTTGAGGTCGGCCTCGATGGCGTAGTTGCCGTTCACGACGGCCGCGTCCACGTCCTGCAGGGAGCGCGGGGTCTGGGCCGCCTCCAGCTCCTTGAACTTGAAGTTCCTGGGGTTCTTGGTGATGTCCGCGGGGGTCGCCTCGTTGCCCACGCCGTCCTTGAGGGTGATCAGGCCGTTGTCGGCGAGCAGCTTCAGGGCGCGCGCCTCGTTCACGGTGTCGTTGGGCACGGCGATGGTGGCACCGCTCTTGAGGGCGTCGGCGCTCTCGACCTTCTCGGAGTACAGGCCGAGCGGCTCCAGGTGGACCGTGACGACGGGCACGATGTGGGTGCCGTTCTTCTTGTTGAAGTCGTCGAGGTACGGCTGGTTCTGGAAGTAGTTGGCGCCGACGGAGCCGTCCTCCGTGGCCGTGTTCGGGGTCACGTAGTCGGTGAACTCCTTGACCTCGAGGTCGAGGCCCGCCTTCTTCGCCAGGTTGTCCTTGACGAAGTCGAGGATCTCGGCGTGCGGGGTCGGGCTCGCGGCGACGATCAGGGGGCCGTCGGCCTTGGCACCGGAGTCGGACTTGTCGGAGCCGCACGCGGAGAGCCCGAGGGTGAGGGCTCCGGTGGCGAGGACGGCGGTGGTGATCCTGGCGGTGTTACGCACGAAAAGTGCCTTTCCTGAAGGGTGATGCGGCCCCGCGGTGGGTGTGCGGGGAGTTCTGGGGTGTTACGCGACCTTGCCGATGTCGGCGGTCGCGGGCTCCTTCGCCTTCAGCAGGCGGAGCTTCGGCGCGGGCCCGGAGCGGGCGCCGCGGCGGTGCAGGGAGCGGGCGGCGAGGTCGCCGGCGAACTGGATGAGGGAGATGACGACCGCGAGGATCGCCACGGTGATCCACATCAGGCCGGTCTCGAAGCGCTGGTAGCCGTAGCGGACGGCGAGGTCGCCGAGGCCGCCGCCGCCGACCGTGCCGGCCATGGCGGAGTAGCCGATGAGGGCGATGACCGTCGTGGTGGTGCTGGCGATCAGCGAGGGCAGCGCCTCGGGGACGAGGACCTTGCGGACGATCGTCCAGGTGTTGCCGCCCATCGACTGCACGGCCTCCACGAGACCGCCGTCCACTTCCCGGACGGCCGTCTCGACGAGCCGGGCGAAGAAGGGGATGCCGCCGATGGCGAGCGGCACGATCGCGGCCGCGCTGCCGATGGTGGTGCCGGTGATCCAGCGGGTGAAGTCCATCAGCGCGACCATCAGGATGATGAACGGCATCGAGCGGCCGACGTTCACGATCTGCCCGATGACCTTGTTCACCAGGGTGTTCTGGAGCAGTCCGCCCTTGTCGGTGAGGACCAGCAGGATGCCGATGGGCAGGCCCGCGAGGACGGCGATCAGGGTGGACCAGCCGACCATGACGAGCGTCTCGGTACAGGCCTGCTCCAGCAGGGGCCGCATCTCCGACCAGGTCACTGGGCACCGTCCTTCACCAGCAGGTGCGCGTCCTCGGAGGCGCCGAGCACGTCGATCTGGAGGCCCTGTTCGCGCAGGAAGCCGATCGGCACCACGTTGTCCTCGTAGCGGCCGGGGAGTTCGATGCGCATCCGGCCGACCTGGAAGCCGCCGACGGTGTCGATGGCGGCGCCGAGGATGGAGATGTCGATGTTGTAGGTCCGGCTCAGCCGGGAGATCACCGGCTGGGTCGCGGCCTCGCCGTGGAAGGTGACGTCGACGACCGTGCGGTCGTCGCCGGTCGCCTCGCCGCCCACCGGGAAGAGGGCGGCGGCCAGTTCGGAGCCCGGGGTGGCGAGCAGTTCGCTGACGGTGCCGGACTCGACGATGCGGCCCTGGTCCATCAGGGCGGCCGAGTCGCAGATCGACTTGACCACGTCCATCTCGTGCGTGATGAGCAGGACGGTCAGGCCCAGCTGCCGGTTCAGGTCGCGCAGCAACTGGAGGATGGAGCGGGTGGTCTCCGGGTCCAGCGCGCTGGTGGCCTCGTCGGACAGCAGCACCTTGGGGTCGCCGGCCAGGGCGCGGGCGATGCCGACGCGCTGCTTCTGGCCGCCGGAGAGCTGGGCGGGGTAGGCCCTGGCCTTGTCGCCGAGGCCGACCAGGTCGAGCAGTTCGAGCGCCTTGCGGGAACGGTCCCTGCCGGAGAAGCCGAGGATCTCCAGGGGCAGTTCGACGTTGTCCTGGACGGTGCGCGAGGACAGCAGGTTGAAGTGCTGGAAGACCATGCCGATGCGGCTGCGCGCCTGCCGCAGTTCCCGGCCCGCGCGCGGGCCCCGGCCGGCGAGCGCGGTGAGGTCCCGGCCGGCCACGGTGACCGTGCCGGAGGTGGGGCGTTCGAGGAGGTTGACGCAGCGGATGAGCGAGGACTTTCCGGCGCCGGACTGGCCGATGACGCCGTACACCTCGCCTTCGCGGACGTGAAGATCGACGCCGTCGAGGGCGGTGACCTCGCGGCCGCGGGAGCGGTAGACCTTGGTCAGGCCCGTTGTGGTGATCACTGGGGTTTCCGTCACTGTCGAGTGCGCGGCGCGGTGGTGGGCGCAGGGCACGTGGCATGCATGGTCGGGAACGGCCGGATCGCGGCACGGGTTCTCGCCGGCGCGGTGGAACCGGGGGAGAAACTGTGCGCGGGGCGTGCCCGGTCCGGGCGCGTCGGCGCGTGGGACACGAGCGGGCGCTCGCTTCGGGGCGCGAGGCTCAGGTGGTGCGGGGGCCCTCTAGAAGGCGCACATTCGGCACATGCGGCGACACATGTGCGCGTGGAGACACAGACAACGAGCACCGGGCGTCATGGTCGCCTCGGTCGCAGAGATGCGGTAGCTCGTCGCGGTCATGCGATCAGTAAACCAGACCGACGCTCCTGACCGGACACGGCCGTCCGCATAGTGGACAGCCGTGGACACCCGGGGAACCGTTCTCAGTTGCATACGGCGATCTCCACGCCGGCGTCGGTTACCAGTGCGGACAAGGCCGACAGGTCCTTCACGACGAGGTCCGCTGAGAGCTGTCCGGGCCGGTGGGTTGTGGCCAACGCCACGGTCCGCATTCCGGCCGCGCGACCCGCTGCCAGCCCGGCCGGGGCGTCCTCGAAGACGACACAGTGCGCCGGGTCGACGCCGAGATGCCGCGCGGCGAGCAGATAGGGCTCGGGGTCGGGCTTGCCGCGGCTGACCTCGTCGGCGGTGATCAGCGTCTTGGGCCGGATGCCGACGGCGTTCAGGCGGGCCTCGGCCAGGCGGCGGGTGGCGGAGGTGACGACGGCCCAGCGGTCGGCCGGCAAGGCGTCCAGGAGGACCCGGGTGCCCGGCAGCAGTTCCACGCCGCCGGGCACGTCGTCGACCTCCAGTTGCTCGATCCGGGCGACGGCCCGGGGCACGACCTGCGCGGGCAGCAGGTCGGCGGCCGTCTCGACGGCGGTACGGCCGTGCAGCGCGACCCGCTCCAGCTCCTCGGCGGTGATCCCGAACTCGGCCGCCCACCGGGCCCAGCAGTGGTCCACCGAGGCGAGGCTGGACACCAGGGTGCCGTCGTTGTCGAAGAGCAGGGCACGTGCGTGGATCGTCATGGTCTAGACCCTGTGCCGAGCTCCGCTCAAGCCCCCGTCCGGAGGTCCGGGCCCGGCTGCGGCGGACCGCTCGCCGCGTAATAGGGTCGTTGCATGTCTGATGCCCTGACGCTGGTGACCGGTGTCGCCGCGCTGTTGCTCGCCGCCTGGTGCGGCTGGGCGGCCTACCGTGACCAGCCGACGAAGGACTGGCACTTCATCGGGATGGCCGTGGTGTCGGTGCTCGGACTGATCCAGCTCGTGATCGGCATCGTGCAGCTGGCGCGGGGCGAGAAGCCCGAGCAGGGCACGACCATCTTCGTGGCGTATCTGCTGGGCGCGTTCGCGTGCGTGCCGGTGACGGGGTTCATGTCGCTGGCCGAGCGCACCCGCTGGGGCTCGCTCACCGTCACCGCCGGCGGTGTGGTCCTCGCGGTGCTGGAAGTACGGCTCTACGACATCTGGGGAGGCTGAGGTGACGACCGGGGAGGCCGAGACGAGCACCGGCCAGGACAAGCCCGCCCGGCTGATCGGCGGGCCGGGCATGCTGCTGGTCTGGCTGTACGGCGTGATGGTGGTGGGCGCGGTGTCGCGCTCGGCCGTGCAGATCTCGACGGACTTCGACAAGGCGCCGCTGGCGTACTCGCTCTCGGCGGTGGCCGGGCTCGTCTACGGGTTCATCACGTACTCGCTGGTGCGGGGCGGGGAGAGGGCCCGCAGGGCGGCGTTCGTGTGCTGCGCCGCGGAGCTGCTGGGCGTGCTGACCGTCGGCACGTGGACGCTGGCCGATCCGTCGGCGTTCCCCGACGCGACCGTCTGGTCGGACTACGGCATGGGGTATCTGTTCATCCCCGTACTGCTGCCGCTCTCCGCGATGTACTGGCTGCGCAAGGCGCGTTCCCGGCGGAGCGCCTGAGCCGCGTCGCCGGCCCGGGGCCGTAGGGGGCCGCTCGCGGCGCGGCCCCGCCCCTCGACGACGTCAGGCGGTGGCCGCGTAGGCGCCCGCGGCCTTCTCCAGGATGATCATCGGTACGCCGTCGGTGCCCTTGTCCGTGCCCACGGCCACATAGCCCACGCGGCGGTACAGGCGCAGGCCTCCCTCGCTGCGGTGGCCGGCGCTGAGGCGGAAGCGGGTCGCGCCGCGCTGCTCGGCGAGGGCGGACTCGGCGGCCCGCAGCAGCCGGGCGCCGATGCCGTGGCCCTGGAGGCGGGGGTGGACGCAGAGCTTGCCGATGGCGGCGGAGCCGTCCTCGGTGACACGGCCGCGCACCGAGCCGACCACTTCCTCGCCCAGCCGGGCCACGAACACGCAGTCGGCGGCGACCTCCTGGCGCACGGAGTCCAGGCTCTGGACGAGCGGGTCGATGCGGTAGTTGCCGTACAGCGCGGCCTCGCTCTGGAAGCACAGGTACTGCAGCCTGAAGATCTGCTCGGCGTCCCGCTCGGTCGCCTCGGAGATGGTCACGCTCATGCCCATGTGTGCACGCCTCCCGCTCACCTGTCGCCTGTCGTCCTCACTCCTATCCCCGTGCTCCTCCGGCCGCAACCTCCCAGGTGAGCAAACGACGCAGACAACCCAGGCATTTGGAGCGTTCCGGGCCGAGACTGCCCTGTGAGATACCCAACTCGCCTGCGATCTCCCGGTAGGTGAGGTCCCTCGGGGACAGCAGCGCCGCCAGCAGCCGGGGGCAGCGGCCGGGGAGCCGGCCGACCGCCTCGCGCACGGCGCGTCCCCGCGCGGCGCTGATGACCTGCTGCTCGGGGTCGCGGGCGGCCGCGTCGGCGGGCTCGATCCCGTACGGCAGCTCGAACCGTGTCGTACGGCGACTGCGGCGGGCCTCGGCGCGGACGGCGGAGCGCAGCCAGCGCTCGGGGTCGTGCGGCGGGGCGTCCGCGTCGAGGCGCTCCAGCAGGCGCAGCCAGACCGCCTGTTCCAGGTCGCCCGGCTCGGTGCCGGTGGCATGGGCCTCGGCCGACGCCTCGGCGGCCAGCAGCGGGCGCAGGGCGGTGAGCATGTCGTGCGTCATATGCGGCACGACGCGGCCGCCCGGGCGGGCAGTTGCCCGGGCGGCCGGTGGTTCACCTTCAGGAGGCGGGGCGGGGTCAGCCGTTGACGAAGTCCTCGCGGGCGAGCAGGCCGGTGTCCGGCTGGTCGGTGAAGACACCGTCGATGCCGGTGGCGAAGTACGTGCGGTAGGCGCCGAAGACGTCGCCGTAGGCGTCGGGGTCGGTGCCCCTGCGGAAGCTCGTCGGCAGGAAGGGGTTCTCGTTGCGCAGGGTCCAGGGGTGCAGGATCAGCCCGACCTTGTGGGCGTCCGCCACCAGCGTGGTCGGCGTGGTGAGGTTGCCGCTCGCGTCCTTGGGGATGACCAGGTCCAGAGTGGGGCCGATGCCCTGGGCGTAGGAGGCGATCTCCCGCAGCCCGGCCGGCTTGACCAGGTCGGCGACGGTGCGCGGGTCGCCGGCCTCGACGAAGTCCCAGGGGCGGGTGGCCGCGCCGGACAGCAGGACGACCAGGTTGTTGTCGACCAGCTTGTTCAGCCGCTGGATGCTGGTCGGCTCGAAGGACTGGAGGATCACCGGCGAGTCGCGGCGGTCCTTGCGGTGCTTGTGCAGCACCTTGGCGACCCGCTCCTCCAGGCCGAGGCCCAGCTTGCGGAAGTAGCTGGGGTGCTTGAGCTCGGGGTAGATCCAGACCTGCTTGCCGCGCTTGCGGGTCTGCTCGTCCTGCCAGAGCAGCACCTCTTCGAAAGTGGGGATCTCCCAGCGGCCGTTGTAGAGGGTGTTGTGCGGGCGGTTGGCCGGGATGCGCTCGGTGGCGCGCAGGGTCTTCAGCTCGGCGAGCGTGAAGTCCTCGGTGAACCAGCCGGTGACGGAGACGCCGTCCAGCACCTTGGTGGTCTTGCGGTCCGCGAACTCCGGGTAGCTCGCGACGTCCGTGGTGCCGCCGATCTCCGGCTCGTGGCGGCAGACCAGGTGGCCGTCCTTGGTGGGCACGAGGTCGCCGGCCTCGACGATGTCGGCGCCCAGGTCGAGCGCGAGCTGGTAAGAGCCGAGGGTGTGCTCGGGGCGGTAGCCGCTGGCGCCGCGATGGCCGATGATCGTCGGCTTCGGCAGGCTCCTGATCCCGCCTCCCTGCCCGGACGTGCCCGACGCTCCGGCGGCCCGCGCCGTGCCGGACAGGCCCAGGACACCCGCGCCGAGGACGGCCGCGCCCAGCAGGGCCCGCCGTCCGGTGCCGGCCGGCAGCGGCTCGTTCGACTCGTGCGTTCCCATGGGGCGGCCTCCTTGCCGTCGTTCTGTCGCTTGTGTGCGCGCCGATGGTAGGGGCGTGGACATGACCGGAGGGATACCTCGACTCGAACGCGTGGATGACGCTGAATGTCGTACCGGAGGACGAAAATGACGGGCCGTCGGCCTGCTCCGGCGAGTGCGGGGCACCTGACGGTCATGGGCCCGCGCGATGTCCGTCACATCGCCGCATCCGGGTTACGGGCGCCCTGCGCGAGCCTGTCGCAGGTAAACAGTGGTCAATTTCGCGTAAGACGTGCGTGAACCCGATGTGCGCAACCCCCGTGGCCGCGAGTATCGTCCTCACCTGCACAGACTCATACAGAATTCACCGTCGTCCACCTCGACACCGGAGGACCCGTTGTCCCGCTTCGCCCTCATCAAGGCAGTGCTCGGTCCGATCATGCGCCTGATGTTCCGCCCCCGGGTGGAGGGAGTGGAGAACATCCCGGGCGAGGGTCCGGTCATCCTCGCGGGCAACCACGTGACTTTCATCGACTCGATGATCCTGCCGCTGGTCTGCGACCGTCAGGTGTTCTTCATCGGCAAGGACGAGTACGTCACCGGCAAGGGGCTCAAGGGCCGGCTCATGGCCTGGTTCTTCACCGGCGTCGGCATGATCCCCGTGGACCGCGACGGCGGCAAGGGCGGGGTGGCCGCGCTGATGACCGGGCGCCGGGTGCTGGAGGAGAGGCGGGTGTTCGGCATCTACCCCGAGGGGACACGGTCGCCCGACGGGCGGCTGTACCGGGGGCGTACGGGTATCGCGCGGCTGACCCTGATGACCGGGGCGCCGGTCGTGCCCTTCGCGATGATCGGCACGGACAAGATCCAGCCGGGCGGGGCGGGGATGCCTCGGCCGAGCCGGGTCACCGTGCGGTTCGGTGAGGCGCTGGAGTTCTCCCGGTACGAGGGGATGGACCGGGACCGGTATGTGCTGCGGGCCGTGACGGACTCGGTGATGACCGAGGTCATGCGGCTGTCGGGGCAGGAGTATGTGGATATGTACGCGACGAAGGCGAAGGCCGCGTAGCGCTCCGCGGGGGGCGGGGGCAGGGTCGCTTCTGTTGTGGGGTGCGTGCGGGTTGGTTGTGGCTTGTCGCGCCGTTCCCCGCGCCCCTTTAGGGCGGTTGCCCCCTGGCGTGCGGGGTTGTTCTGGGGTTTCAGGGTTCGCCTGGCCGCCGTTGGGGCGTTGATGTGGGGCGGGTGCGGGTTGGTTGTGGGTTGTCGCGCCGTTCCCCGCGCCCCTAGAGGGTGGTTGCCCCCCTGGCGTGCGGGGTTGCTCTGGGGTTTCAGGGTTCGCCTCGCCGCCGTTGGGGCGTTGACGTGGGGCGGGTGCGGGTTGGTTGTGGGTTGTCGCGCCGTTCCCCGCGCCCCTAGAGGGTGGTTGTCCCCCTGGCGTGGGGGGGTTTGTTCTGGGGTTTCAGGGTTCGCCTGGCCGCCGTTGGGGCGTTGCCCGCGGCCCTTTAGGGCGGGTGCCCTACTCGGTGGTTTCCAGGGATTGGTGCTTCAGCATGAACCAGGCTGCCGCTGAGGCGGCCAGGAGGACTGCTGCTCCTGCGGCGGAGGCCACGGCCAGGCCGTCGACGAAGCTTTGGCGGGCGGCGTCGAGGAGGGGGCCGGCCGTGGCGGCGGGGAGGCCGCCTGAGGCCTCGACCGCGCCGCCGAGGGACTCGTGGGCCTCGGCGGGGCTGCCGGCCGGGGCCGGGAAACCCTTGTAGATGCCCGTGACGATCGAGCCCAGCAGCGCGATGCCCAGCGCCGCGCCCAGTTCGTACGCAGTCTCCGAGACCGCGGACGCGGCGCCCGCCTGGTCCTTGGGCACGGACCCGAGGATCACGTCCGCCGTGACGGTGAACGAGAAGCCCGCGCCAACGCCCACCACCAGCAGGGCCGCGCCCAGCACCGGATAGCCGGTGGACTGGTCGAGGAAGGTCAGCGCGCCCAGGGCGAGACCGACGGCGGCGAGACCGCCGGAGACGACCGCGCGCACCGAGTGGCGACGGGCCACCTGGCCCGCGACCAGACCGGCCGCCACCGCGCCCACCGCGGCGGGGAGTTCCGCCAGACCGGCCTCGAAGGGGCGCCTGCCCTGGACGAGTTGCAGGTACTGGGAGAGGAAGAACACCAGGCCGGACATGCCGAGGACGGTCAGCAGGTCGGCCAGCACCGCGCCGCTGAAGCCGCGGCGGGAGAACAGGCGCATGTCCAGCAGCGGGGTCGGCAGGGTGAGCTGGCGGCGGACGAAGCCGTACAGCGCGGCCACGCCCAGCACGCCCACGACGAGCGGTTTCGGGCTCAGGCCGTGCGACGCGGCTTCCTTGACCCCGTACACCACGGCGATCATGCCGACCAGGGACAGCAGCACGCTGGGCAGGTCCCAGGGGCCGGGCCGGGGGTTGCGCGACTCGGGCAGCGTCCTGATGCCGACGAGAACCAGGACGATCATGACCGGCACGTTGATGAGGAAAACCGAGCCCCACCAGAAGTGCTCCAGCAGGATGCCGCCCACGATCGGGCCGACGGCCGTACCGGCCGAGGCGGTGGCACCCCAGATGCCGTGGCGAGGCTGCGCTCGCGCGGGTCGTGGAAGAGGTTGCGGATCAGCGCGAGCGTGGCCGGCATCAGGGTGGCGCCGGCGACTCCGAGCAGCGCGCGGGCCGCGATCATCATCTCGGGGCTCGTCGCGTAGGCGTTGAGCACGGATATCGTGCCGAACGCGGTGGCACCGACCAGCAGGATGCGCTTACGGCCGATGCGGTCGCCGAGGCTGCCCATGGTGACGAGCAGACCGGCGATCACGAAGGAGTAGACGTCGCCGATCCACAGCAGCTGGGTGCCCGAGGGGTTGAGATCTTCGCTGATGAAGGGAGTCGCGAGACCGAGGACCGTCGCGTCGACGGCCACCAGCAGCACGGCGAGCACGAGAACGGACAGCGCCAGCCAGCGGTCCGGGCGCTTCACCGCCTCCGTCGTGGACGCCGGCCGCAGGGTGCTGGTCATGATTTTTCTCTCCGTAGCGCGCCACCGAGCAGCAGTTCGGTGATCATGTGGGTGAAGTCCTTCGTGGCCACGCGACCGTCCTGCATCGCCCAGGCGTAGGAGGCGATCAGTCCGTAGAGCGCCTCGGTGAGCCAGACGGGGCTGAGGTCGATCCGGAATTCGCCCGCCTGCTGGCCCCGTACGAACACCGCGCCGATACGGGTGTCGAGCCGCAGCCAGCCGGCGTCCTGTTCGCCCGCCCAGAGCTGGCTCTCGCCGTACAGGAAGGCGAGCAGCCCGGCGGCGGGCTGGATCTCGCGCACGAGCCGGTGCACGGCCTCGCCCGCGGACCCCTCGTCCAGCCGCGCCGCGTCCAGCGCGGCCTCGCACTCGGCGATCCCGAGTGCTTCCAGAGCCCGCACGAGCGCGTCGCGCCCCGCGAACTGGCGGTGCAGGGTCGCCCGGCTGATCCCGGCGGCCTTGGCCACCTCGTCCATCGTGGCGGTGGAGTTGCGGGTCAGCAGGGCTGCGGCGGTACGCAGTACGTGCTCACGGTCGACGGCCATGAGACAACCATATCCCAGGTGAGACACCGCTGTCTCATGGCGGGCATGTGTGACTCACGGCCGGGGCTCGGCAAGGGCCGTACTCAGTGCCAGGGCAGCCGGCCGCGCCGCTCCCAGTACGCGTGCGGGTCCTCGGCCAGCGCGGCCAGGCGGGCGAGCTGATCGTCGTCGAGGTCCACGACGGGGGCGTGCAGATTGGAGGCGAGCTGGAGGGCGGTCGCGGCGCCGGAGAGGACCACGCCGGCCCAGGGCTGACGCAGGACCACGGCGAGGGCGACCGCGTCACAGCCGAGGGAGGTCTCCGCGGCGACCGCCTTCAGTTCGGCCGGGGCGTGCGGCTCCGCGAGGCGGCCGTTGGCCATGCCCTCCTTCACGATCACCGTGAGTCCGGCGTCGTGCGCCTCGGCGAGGGCGGAGGCGGCGGAGGTCTCCAGGAGGTTGTACGTGGACTGGACCGTACGGAAGAGGGGTTCGTCGTCCACCGTCACGGCGAGTGCCGCGCGGATCGCGTCGGCCTGGGCCGGGCCGCTGGTGGAGAAGCCGACCGAGACGCCCCGCGCGGACGCCTCCGCGAGTTCGGCGTGCAGGGCCTTGTCGGTGAGGGCGGGGCTGTCCGGGGTGACCGAGTGGATCTGGTAGAGGTCGAGGTGGTCGCCGAGCAGGGCGTCGGTCTCGGCGCGCTGGCGTTCGTACGCGGCGAGGCCATGGTCCTTGACCTCGTGCCGCTCGGCGTCGGTGGACCAGTCCGCGGTGTAGGTGTAGCCCCATTTGCTGCCGATGACCACGTCTTCGGCCTCGGGGTGGGTGTTCAGCCAGTCGGCGAGGAACTCCTCCGAGCGGCCGTAGGAGCGGGCGGCGTCGAAGTAGCGCACGCCCTGGGCGTATGCGGCGTCGAGGAGTTCGTGGGTGCGGGCCTTGAGGGCTTCGACCGTGCGGTCCTCGGGGAGGTCGGTGTCCCGGCCGAGATTGATGTAGCCCGGTCGGCCGACTGCGGCCAGGCCCAGGCCGAGGTGGCAGGTGGGGGTGGTGGCCTGGGCGAGGCGGGCGAAGGGCATCGCGGGCTCCGTTCGGTCGGCTCCGGGGTGTGGCTCCGGTGGGGCTTCGACCAACGTAACCCGCGATGTCCTTTTGTGATGGCCCGGCAGTTGGCGCCGCCGGTTGTTGGGGGCTGTTTGCGCAGTTCCTCGCGTCCCTTTGGGGGGTGGGGGCTTCTGCGGGTGCGCGGCTTTCTGTTCTTCGTGGTCGTTCGCGCCGTTCCCCGCGCCCCTGGGGGGTGGGGGCTTCTGCGGGTGCGCGGCTTTCTGTTCTTCGTGGTCGTTCGCGCCGTTCCCCGCGCCCCTGGGGGTGGGGGCTTCTGCGGGTGCGCGGCTTTCTGTTGTTCGTGGTTGTTCGCGCAGTTCCCCGCGCCCCTTGGGGGGTGGGGGCTTCTGCCGTCTGCGGCTGTGCGTTGTCTGTGGTTGTTCGCGCAGTTCCCCGCGCCCCTGGGGGGTGGTTGTGCTGGTTCTCCTGTGTCCCTTTGGGGCGTTGTTCTGGGGTTCTAGGGGCGGTTCTTGGCCGTGGACCAGGTGTGCTGGGCTGCGAGGTCGGATTTGAGTTCGGTGAGCTGGGTGGCTACCGCGGTGGGGGCCGTGCCGCCTCGGCCGTTGCGGGAGGCGAGGGCGCCCGGGACGTTCAGGACCGTGCGGACCTCGGGCGTCAGGTGGGCGCTGATCTTGGCGAACTGCTCGTCCGTGAGCTCGTCCAGCTCCTTGCCCTCGGCCTCGGCGGCCTTGACGCACTCCCCCGCCACCTCGTGGGCGACCCGGAAGGGCACGCCCTGCTTGACCAGCCACTCGGCGATGTCGGTGGCCAGGGAGAAGCCGGCCGGGGCCAGTTCCTCCATGCGCTCGCGGTGCACGGTGAGGGTGGCCATCATGCCGGTGAAGGCGGGGAGCAGGACCTCCAGCTGGTCGATGGAGTCGAAGACCGGCTCCTTGTCCTCCTGGAGGTCACGGTTGTAGGCGAGCGGGAGCGCCTTCAGCGTCGCCATCAGGCCGGTGAGGTTGCCGATCAGACGGCCGGACTTGCCACGGGCCAGCTCGGCGATGTCCGGGTTCTTCTTCTGCGGCATGATCGACGAGCCGGTGGAGAAGGCGTCGTGCAGGGTCACGAAGGAGAACTCCTTCGTGTTCCAGATGATGACCTCCTCGGCGATCCGGGAGAGGTTCACCCCGATCATCGCGGTGATGAAGGCGAACTCGGCGACGAAGTCCCGCGAGGCCGTGCCGTCGATGGAGTTGCCGACGCTGCCGTGCTCGAAGCCGAGGTCCGCGGCGACCGCCTCCGGGTCCAGGCCGAGCGAGGAGCCGGCGAGGGCGCCGGAGCCGTACGGCGAGACCGCCGTGCGCTCGTCCCACTGGCGCAGGCGCTCCGCGTCCCGGGACAGGGCCTGGACATGGGCCAGCACATGGTGGGCGAACAGCACCGGCTGGGCGTGCTGGAGGTGGGTGCGGCCGGGCATCGCCACGTCCGGGTGCGCCTCGGCGAGACCGATCAGCGCGTCCTGGAGCTCGGCGATCAGACCCGCGACGACGCGCGCGTGGTCGCGCAGGTACATCCGGAACAGGGTGGCCACCTGGTCGTTGCGCGACCGGCCGGCCCGCAGCTTGCCGCCCAGGTCCGGGCCGAGCCGCTCCAGCAGACCGCGCTCCAGGGCGGTGTGGACGTCCTCGTCGGCGATCGTGCCCGTGAACGAGCCGTCGGCGACGTCCGCCTCCAGTTGGTCCAGGCCGGCGATCATCCGGGTCAGCTCGTCCTCGGTGAGCAGGCCCGCCTTGTGCAGCACGCGCGCGTGGGCGCGCGAACCGGCGATGTCGTAGGGGGCGAGCCGCCAGTCGAAGTGGACGGACGCGGACAGTTTCGCCAGGGCCTCGGCGGGACCGTCGGCGAACCGGCCGCCCCAGAGCCGTACGTCACCGCTGCTGCTGCTCACTGCACTGCTCCTAGGAAGACGACGTTGGTATGCATGAGTATGCAGACCTTTGCATGATTCGTCAAAGCCGGGTCGTCCGGGTCGTAGACGGTGGTGATATTCGAGGGACAGGTGGGCCGCGGCCCCGGGAGAATCCTTAGACATGGGAAAGACTTACGAACGCATAGACGGCCGGCTCCGAACCTTCATCGAGGAGCAGCCGCTCTTCTTCACCGCGACCGCGCCGCTGGCGGCGGACGGCACGGTCAACCTCTCCCCCAAGGGTCTCAAGGGATCCTTCGTGGTGCTCGACGAACTCACCGTGGCGTACCTGGACTTCGCCGGTTCCACCGCCGAGACGGTCGCGCATCTGCGGGAGAACGGGCGGATCACCCTGATGTGGTGCGCGTTCCAGGGGCCGCCGAACATCGTGCGGGTGCACGGGCGCGGAGAGGCCGTGCTGCGGGACGACCCCCGCTTCGGGGAGCTGCTGGCGCCCTTCGCCGGCATCGACCCCGCGAACCACGGGCTGCGGGCGATCGTCGTGGTCACCGCGGAGGTGATCCGGGACAGCTGCGGGTACACGGTGCCGTTCATGGCGTACGAGCAGGACCGGGATCTGCACGGCCGGCGGTTCGAGCGGGAGGACGACGCCTCGCTGAGCGCCTACTTCGCGAAGAAGGAGCACATCGCCACGAGCCTCGACGGCCTGCCGGGGCTGCCCCTGCCGCTGCCGCCCCTGCCGTAGCGGCGACGTCCCGCGGCGGTCACTGAACGGCTCGGCGTTCTCCTGCGTATCTCAGGGCCCAGGGAAGACACACGTCCCCGCTCCCGGAGGAACCGTGACCACGACCCTCGCAAGCGGTCGGGCCGCCAGGCGGCAGACCATGCGTCGGATACGGCCCCGCCGCTCGCCCGCGGTGCCGTTGCTGCTCGGCCTGTGGGCCGGCGCGGCCGGCGTGCTCTGGCTGTGGTGGGACAACACACCCGCCGTGGCGGACCGGGCCGGGTGGATCCTGAACGCGGGACGGATCACCGGGCTGATCGCCGGGTATCTGATGGCGCTGGTGGTGCTCCAGATGGCCCGGGTGCCCGCCCTGGAGCGGCGGGTCGGCTCCGACCGGGTCGCGCGCTGGCACGCCATGACCGGGCGGTACACCCTCTGCCTGGTCCTCGCCCATGTGCTGCTCACCATGTGGGGGTACGCCCTCCAGGCGGGCCGCGGCCTCGGTGACATCGTCGCGCAGACGGTCGAGTCGGTGACCGGGCTGCCCGAGATGGGCAAGGCCGCCATCGGGACCGGTCTGCTGCTGCTCATCGGGCTGGTCTCGATCGGCGGGGTGCGGCGCAGGCTGCCGTACGACACCTGGTACCACGTGCATCTGATGACGTACGCGGCGGTGTTCCTGACGTTCTGGCACCAGATCGCCACCGGCAACGACTTCGCCGTGCAGCCGATCGCGAAGACCGTCTGGACCGGGCTGTACGCCGGGGTCACCGCGCTGCTGCTCTGGTACCGGGTGCTGACGCCGCTCCGGCTGAACCTGCGGCACCGGATGCGGGTCGAGGCGGTGATCGAGGAGACCCCGGGCATCGTGTCCGTGCTGATCAGCGGGCGCAAGCTGCACCGGATGGGCGCGGAGGCGGGCCAGTTCTTCCGCTGGCGGTTCCTCGCGCCGGGCATGCGGTTCAGCTCGCACCCCTACTCGCTGTCGGCGGCGCCGCGGCCCGGCCTGCTGCGGATCACCGTCAAGGCGATCGGCGACCACAGCTCCCGGCTGCGCGACCTCACGCCGGGCACCCGGGTGTGGGCCGAGGGGCCGTACGGGGCGCTGACCGCGCAGCGGCGCAGCCGTGGCAAGGTGCTGCTGGTCGCGGGCGGTGTGGGGATCACGCCGATGCGGGCCCTGTTCGAGACGCTGCCCGGCGCTGCCGGGGACATCACCCTGCTGTACCGGGCCAACAGCACCCAGGACCTGGCGCTGTGGAGCGAGCTGGCGGCGATCGCCGACGAGCGCGGCGCGCGGCTGATGTACGCGGTCAACAGCCCGGACGGGGAGCGGCCGGACATCTCCGCGCAGACCCTCCAGCGCAAGATCCCGGACGTGGAACGCCACGACGTGTTCATGTGCGGGCCGACCGGTTTCGCGCGGTCGGTGTACCAGGCGCTGCGGGACGCGGGTGTCCCGGCCCGGCGGATCCACCACGAGTCCTTCGAGATGTGACCCCGTCCGGGGCGCCCCAGGAGTTTCGATGAAGAAGAACCACCCCGTCCGGCGTTTCGTGCTGGCCACCGCCGCGACCGTGTCCGGGATCGTGCTGCTGCTGTCGCTCAAGCCGGGGACCGACCCGGCCAACGCCGCGGCGCAGGTCCCGGCCCCGCCGCCCGCCGCCCAGGGCGGCGCGGCGGGCGGCGCCCAGGCACCCGGCGGCACCACCGTCACCGGCACGGCCGCGCGCACCCAGTACGGCACCGTCCAGGTCCGGGTCACCGTCGTCGGCGGCAGGATCACGCAGGCCGAGGCGGTGCAGGCGCCCAGCGGCGGCCGCAGTTCCGAGATCAGCGGCAACGCCGTGCCGCGTCTCAACCAGGCGGCCGTGGCGGCGCAGAACGCGCGGATCGACACCGTGTCGGGAGCGACGTACACCAGCGAGGGCTATCGGCGGTCCCTCCAGTCGGCTCTCGACCGGGCCTCCGGTGCCTGACGGCGATCCGCCACCGACTCCCGCCACGGTGCGCCGGACGGAGGAGGTCATGGGGACGGTCTTCTCCTTCGACGTCCGCGGCGGGGACCCCGACGCGGTCCGGGCGGCCCTGGCCGACGCCGTGGCCGAACTGCACCGGGCCGACGAGGTGTTCAGCACCTATCGCAAGGCCAGCCAGCTCTCCCGCCTGGCCCGTGGCGAGCTGTCCCCGGCCGAGTGCGCCCCGGAGGTCGCCGAGGTGCTCCGGCTGGGCGCGCGGGCGGAGCGGGTCAGCAACGGCTGGTTCAGCACGTCGTACGCAGGGCGCCTGGATCCGACCGGAATCGTCAAGGGCTGGGCGACGGAACGCGCCGCCCGGCGTCTGACGGCCGCCGGCGCGACCGGGGTCAGCGTCAACGGCGGTGGAGACGTGCAGTTGCTGGGCGCCCCCGGTCCGGAACGTCCCTGGCGGGTCGGGGTGGCGGATCCGCTGCGGCCGGGCGGTCTGGCGGCGGTGGTCTCGGCGGGGACGGCCCCCGAACTTGCCGTCGCCACCTCGGGCAGCACCGAACGCGGTGCCCACATCACCGATCCGCGCACGGGCCGCTCCGCGGTGACCGACCTGCTGGCGGTCACCGTGGTGGCTCCCAGCCTGACCTGGGCGGACTGCTGGGCCACGGCGGCCTTCGCGATGGGGTCGCGCGAAGGGCTGGCCTGGCTGGACTCACTGCCGGACGTGGAGGCCCTCCTCGTCACCGCGGGCGACGAGGTCAGATGCACGGCGGGCCTGGCGTCCTGGCTGGGCTGAGCGGAACCGCCCCTGGGGGCGCGGGGAGCCGCGCGAGAAGCACACACGACCCGCACCCGGTGCGACTGACACCCGCACCTCCGTCCCCGCGCACCCGACCCCGCGCACCCGGCGGCGGACACCGCGCCCCTGGTCAGTGACCGTTCTGAGCCAGCCTCAGCAAGTGGTCCGCCAGCGCCTGCCCGCCCGTCGGGTTCCGGCTGATCAGCAGCAGGGTGTCGTCGCCGGCGATCGTGCCGAGGATGTCCTGCAGTTCGGCCTGGTCGATGGCCGAGGCCAGGAACTGCGCCGCGCCCGGTGGCGTCCGCAGGACCACGAGGTTGGCGGAGGCCTCCGCGGAGATCAGCAGCTCCTGGGAGAGCCGCCGCATCCGCTCCTCCTTGGCCGACTCCCCCAGCGGGGCGCGCGGCGTGCGGAACCCGCCCTCGCTGGGCACGGCGTAGATCAGCTCACCGTCGGTGTTGCGGATCTTCACCGCGTTCAGTTCGTCCAGGTCCCGGGAGAGCGTGGCCTGGGTGACGGTCAGCCCGTCGTCCGCGAGCAGCTTGGCCAGCTGGCTCTGGGACCGCACGGGCTGCCGGTTGAGAATGTCCACGATCCGCCGGTGACGTGCGGTGCGGGTCTGGGGCACGGCCGGCCCGGAGGGCGATTCATGGTCCTGTGCCTGGCTCATCGTCGTCTCATTCTCCGGCTCGTCCGTCCCCGTTCGCGTCAAGGATGCCGGGCAGTGCCCGAAGCAGCGCCTCCACTTCCTCGTCGCCGATGGTCAGCGGCGGCATGAGCCGTACGACATCGGGAGCGGGCGCGTTCAGCAGGAAACCGGCGTCCTGAGCCGCCTGCTGCACCTGGGGCGCGAGTGGCTCGGTGAGCACGATACCCAGGAGCAGGCCCGCGCCCCGGACGTGGGAGACCAGCGGATGGCCGAGGGACTCGATCGCGGTGCGCAGGGTCTCGCTCTGTCGCTTGACGTTCGCCAGCAGCCCGTCGTTCGCGATGGTGTCGAGGACGGCGAGGCCGGCGGCGCAGGCGACCGGGTTGCCGCCGAAGGTGGTGCCGTGGTGGCCGGGCTGGAGCAGCTCCGCGGCGCGGCCGAAGGCGACGGTCGCGCCGAGCGGCAGGCCGCCGCCGAGCTGCTTGGCGAGGGTGACCACATCGGGCAGGACGCCGTCGTGGGCCTGGTACTCGAACCAGTGGCCGGTACGGCCGATGCCGGTCTGCACCTCGTCCAGGACGAGCAGCGCGCCGTTGGCGGCGGTGATGGCGCGGGCGGCCTTGAGGTAGCCGGGGGGCGGGACGACGACGCCGTTCTCGCCCTGGACCGGCTCGATGATCACCAGCGCGGTGTTCTCGGTGACGGCCGCGGCCAGGGCCTGGGCGTCGCCGTAGGGGACGTGGGTGACGTCGCCGGGCAGCGGCAGGAAGGGGTCCTGCTTGGCGGGCTGCCCGGTGAGGGCCAGGGCGCCCATCGTGCGGCCGTGGAAGCCGCCCTGGGTGGAGACCATGTGGGTGCGTCCGGTGAGCCGGCCGATCTTGAACGCGGCTTCGTTGGCCTCGGCGCCGGAGTTGCAGAAGAAGACCTTGCCCTCGCGGCCGAACAGCTGAAGGAGCCGTTCGGCGAGGGTGACGGTCGGCTCGGCCATGAAGAAGTTGGAGATGTGGCCGAGGGAGGCGATCTGGCGGCCGACGACGTCGACGACGGCCGGGTGGGCGTGGCCGAGCGCGTTGGTGGCGATGCCGCCGACGAAGTCGAGGTACTCCTTGCCGTCGACGTCCCAGACCTTCAGGCCCTCACCGCGCACGAGGGGCAGTCGCGGGGTGCCGTAGTTGTTCATGAGCGCGCCCTGCCACCGCGCGGTCAGTTCCTGGTTGCTCATGACTCCCCCTGATCGAGTCCGTCGGGCACGACCATCGTGCCGATGCCTTCGTCCGTGAAGATCTCCAGCAGGATCGAGTGCTGGACCCGGCCGTCGATGACCCGGGCGGTGCGGACGCCGTTGCGCACGGCGTGCAAACAGCCCTCCATCTTCGGGACCATGCCGGAGGACAGGTCGGGCAGCAGCTTCTCCAGCTGGGCGGCGGTCAGACGGCTGATCACCTCGTCGCTGTTCGGCCAGTCCTCGTAGAGGCCCTCGACGTCGGTGAGGACCATCAGGGTCTCGGCGCCCAGGGCCGCGGCGAGGGCGGCGGCCGCGGTGTCGGCGTTGACGTTGTAGACGTGTCCGTCGTCCTGGCTGCGGGCGATCGAGGACACGACCGGGATACGGCCGTCCGCGAGGAGGGCTTCGATCGCGCCGGTGTCGATGGCGGTGATCTCGCCGACCCGCCCGATGTCGATGCTCTCGCCGTTGATCCGGGGCTGGTGCTTGGTGGCGGTGATGGTGTGCGCGTCCTCGCCGGTCAGGCCGACGGCCAGTGGGCCGTGCTGGTTGAGCAGGCCGACCAGTTCGCGCTGCACCTGCCCGGCGAGCACCATGCGGACGACGTCCATGGCCTCCTCGCTGGTGACGCGCAGACCGGCCTTGAACTCGCTGACGATGCCGTGCCGGTCGAGGGCGGCGCTGATCTGGGGGCCGCCGCCGTGCACGACGACGGGCTTGAGGCCGGCGTGCCGCAGGAAGACGACGTCCTGGGCGAAGGCGGCCTTCAGCTCCTCGTTCACCATGGCGTTGCCGCCGAACTTGATGACGACGGTCCGTCCGTGGTGACGGGTCAGCCACGGCAGCGCTTCGATGAGGATCTCCGCCTTCGGCAGGGCGGTGTGCTTACGGGTGCTCATGACGAGTAGGCGCTGTTCTCGTGAACGTACTCGGCGGTCAGGTCGTTGGTCCAGATCGTGGCGGTCTCGGAGCCCGCGGCGAGGTCGGCGACGATGTGCACCTCGCGGTAGCGCATGTCGACCTTCTCGCGGTCCTCGCCGACGCCGCCGTTCTTGCAGACCCAGACGCCGTTGATGGCGACGTTGAGCCGGTCCGGCTCGAAGGCGGCCCGTGTGGTGCCGATCGCGGAGAGCACACGGCCCCAGTTGGGGTCCTCGCCGTGGATGGCGCACTTGAGGAGGTTGTTGCGGGCGATGGACCGGCCGACCTCGACGGCGTCGTCCTCGGTCGCGGCGTTGATCACCTCGACCTTGATGTCCTTGCTGGCGCCCTCGGCGTCCCGGATCAGCTGCTGGCCGAGGTCGTCGCAGACCTGGCGGACGGCTGCGGCGAACTCGTCCTCGGCCGGGGTGACGCCCGCGGCGCCGGAGGCGAGCAGCAGCACGGTGTCGTTGGTGGACATGCAGCCGTCGGAGTCGACGCGGTCGAAGGTGACCTTGGTGGCGGCGCGCAGGGCCCGGTCCAGGGTGGCGCCGTCGACGTCGGCGTCGGTGGTGACGACGACCAGCATGGTGGCGAGGCCGGGGGCGAGCATGCCCGCGCCCTTGGCCATGCCGCCCACGGTCCAGCCGTCCTTGGTGACGACGGACGTCTTGTGCACGGAGTCGGTGGTCTTGATGGCGATGGCGGCCTTCTCGCCGCCGTGCTCCGAGAGCTGGGCGGCGGCGGTCTCGACACCGGGCAGCAGCTTGTCCATCGGGAGCAGCACACCGATCAGGCCGGTGGAACAGACCGCCACCTCACCGGCGCCGACGCCGAGGACGTCGGCCACCTTCTCGGCGGTGGCGTGGGTGTCCTGGAAGCCCTTGGGGCCGGTGCAGGCGTTGGCCCCGCCGGAGTTGAGGACGACGGCGGCGAGCTCGCCGGTCGTGAGGACCTGCTGCGACCACAGGACGGGCGCGGCCTTGACGCGGTTGGAGGTGAAGACGCCCGCGGCGGCGCGGCGCGGCCCGGTGTTGACCACGAGGGCCAGGTCCGGGTTGCCGTTCTGCTTGATGCCTGCGGCGATGCCGGCGGCGGTGAAGCCTTGTGCGGCCGTGACGCTCACGGGGCGACTCCGATCGTGGAAAGCCCGGTGGTCTGGTCGAGACCGAGGGCGATGTTCATGCTCTGGACGGCACCGCCTGCGGTGCCCTTGGTCAGGTTGTCGATGGCGCTGATCGCGATGACGCGGCCCGCCGCCTCGTCGTGGGCGACCTGCACCTGCACGGCGTTGGAGCCGTAGACGGACGCCGTGGCGGGCCACTGCCCCTCGGGAAGCAGATGGACGAAGGGCTCGTCCGCGAAGGCCTTCTCGTAGGCGGTGCGGACGGCCTCCGCGGTGACCCCGTCCCTTGCCTTCGCGCTGCACGTGGCGAGGATGCCGCGGGGCATCGGGGCGAGGGTGGGGGTGAAGGAGACGCTCACGGTGTCCCCGGCGACCCCGCTGAGGTTCTGGATCATCTCGGGGGTGTGCCGGTGGCCGCCGCCGACGCCGTACGGGGTCATGGAGCCCATGACCTCGCTGCCCAGCAGATGCGCCTTGGGTGCCTTGCCGGCGCCGGAGGTACCGGAGGCGGCGACGATCACGGCCTCGTGCTCGGCGAGTCCGGCGGCGTACGCCGGGAACAGGGCGAGGGAGACGGCGGTGGGGTAGCAACCGGGTACCGCGATGCGCTTGGACCCCTCCAGCGCGGCGCGGGCACCCGGAAGTTCGGGAAGGCCGTAGGGCCAGGTGCCTGCGTGCGGGGAGCCGTAGAACCTCTCCCAGTCGGCGGCGTTGCTCAGCCGGAAGTCGGCGCCCATGTCCACGACCAGGACATCCGGCCCGAGCTGCTCGGCGACGGCGGCGGACTGGCCGTGCGGCAGCGCGAGGAACACGACGTCGTGCCCGGCGAGCACCTCGGGGGTGGTCTCCTGGAGCACGCGGCCGGCCAGTGGCAGCAGATGGGGCTGGAGCGCCCCCAGCCGCTGTCCGGCGTTGGAGTTGGCGGTCAGGGCACCGATCTCGACCTCGGGGTGCCCCAGGAGCAGGCGCAGCACCTCCCCGCCCGCGTACCCGCTCGCTCCGGCCACTGCCGCTCGCACCGTCATGGAACCCTCCTCCTGGATGGCATGACTATACGTATCGATGCACGTTTATGCAATCAGACCGGCGGGCCGGTCCGGCGTTCCGCAGCGGGCTCGACGGCTCCTCCCATGGTCGGCCATCGACCGCTGCGGGCCGCCGCCCCGAGGGTGACGGCCCGCTGGCCAACCTTCCCGGTCACTGCCGCCGGGTACGCGGGAAGGTGACAGAGTCCGGCGGGAAGTTGCACGTGAACCTCTCGGCGACGCCCTTGGAGGCCGAGGTCACCGAGGTCACCGAGGTCACCGAGGGTCGGACGGGTGACATGGATGCTCCGTGACGCTCCCCGCCCGCCATGAGCACCGTTCGGAACAGCGGACATCGGTCGGCGTCTCGAACGGCAGGATGAGGAGGAGGCATTGAGGCGTGAGCGGGTCGCGCGACGACGGACGGAACGGAGAGCGGGAGGCGATGGGCGATGGGGCGAGTTCACGGTCACCGGCGCGGACCACTGGCGCACGGTGTGGCGGGTCGGCGGACCGGCCAAGGACCTGCTGCTGGTGACCGACTACGAGGCGCGGGCGTAGGAACCGTCGAAGCGGAGGTTCCAGCGGCCCGAGTGGCCCGCCAGGGTCGTGATCGACAGGGGCCGCACGTCGAGGTTCCAGTAGGTCGCGGGGGGCGCCTTCAGGGCGTAGACCAGCGCGGCCCGGATGACGGAGGGCTCGGCGACGGCGACGATCCGGCAGCCGTCCTCCGGCGGCCGGGTGTCCAGCCAGCCGCCGACCCGGGAGATGAACCCGATCAGCGACTCACCGCCGTGCGGCATCGAGCGCGGGTCGGCGAGCCAGGCGTCGACCGCGCCCGGCTCACGCGCCATCGCCTCGCCGAGGGTGAGCCCGCGCCAGCGGCCCATGTCGCAGTCGCGCAGGGCGAGCTGCACCAGCGGCGCGTAGCCGAGGGCGTCGCCGGTCGCGCGGCTGCGCGGGGTGGGCGAGCAGTAGCGCAGGTCGGCGCCCGCGAGCGGGAACAGCCCGCCGGCCTCGTACTGGATCTCGTCCCAGCCCGCCTGGTCCAGCGGCCGTTCGTCCTGGAAGCGCTCCGCGAGCAGCGAGGAGCTGCGCGCGGCCGCGACGAAGGTGACCCGAAGTGCCATGCCGGGATGGTCTTCCGAGAAACGGGGCAGGTCAAGACCTGTTACCTGTGGGTCACCCAGGGTGTTCCGGATTTCACTGGCCGAGAACGAGCGCCATCCACAGGTCCGGCTGCTCCAGCGGGGCGAACCCCGCCTTCGCGTACACGCCGTGGGCGTCGTGCGTGGCCAGCAGGATGCGCCGCAGCCCGAGAGGTCGCAGGTGGTCGCGTACCGCCGCCGCCAGGGCGGTGCCGATGCCCTTGCCGCGCACCGAGGGGTCCACATACACATCGCACAGCCAGGCGAAGGTGGCCCCGTCGGTCACCACGCGCGCGTACGCCACCTGCTCGCCCGAGGCGCTGTCGTAGACCCCGAGATTGAGTGACGCGGCGATGGCCCGGTCCTGCTTCTCCCGCGGCCGGCCGATCGCCCAGTACGCGTCGGTGGACAGCCAGTGGTGCACGCGTGCCGCGTCGACGCGGTCGGGGTCGGTGGAGATCTCGTAGCCGTCGGGCAGGGCGGTGGTGTCTGTCATGCGGGGAGGCTCGCAGGTCGTCACCGGCCGGAGCGAGGGGTTTTCGACCGGAGCACCTCGTCGCAGGCCGCCCGCAGCCGGCGTACGCCCTCCGTGATCTCGCCGGTCCCGGCGACCGCGGCGAAGCTCAGGCGCAGATGGCCCGCGGGCGGTTCGGCGCAGAAGTAGGGGCGGCCGGGGGTGAGGGCGACGCCCGCGCGCGCCCCGGCGGCTGGGAGAGCGGACTCGTCGAGGCCTTCGGGCAGCCGCGCCCAGAGCTGGTAGCCGCCGGAGGGCACATGCGGCAGGTCGAGCTCGGGCAGCGTCAGCCGCAGCGCCGAGACCATGGCGTCGCGCCGGACCCGCAGCTGCGCCCCGAGGGCTCGCAGATGGCGGGGCCAGGCCGGGGAGCCGACCAGTTCCAGGGCCGCCTCCTGCAGGGGCCGGGGCACGAAGAAGGTGTCGACGACCTGGATGGCGCGCAGCCGTTCCAGCACCGGCCCGCGGGCGGCCAGGGCGCTCACCCGGAAGCTCGGCGAGGTCGCCTTGGTGAGCGAGCCGACGTGGACGACCACGCCGTCGGGGTCGTCGGCGGCCAGCGGGCGCGGCAGTTCCCCGGCGTCCTCGTGCGCCAGCCGCCGGACGAAGTCGTCCTCGACGACGAACGCGCCGGCCTCGCGCGCGATGCGCAGCACCTCGCCGCGGCGCTCGGGGGCGAGTACCGCGCCCGTGGGGTTCTGGAACAGCGGCTGGCAGACGAACACCCGGGCCCCGGTCGCCCGGAAGGCGTCGGCCAGCAGGTCGGGGCGTACGCCCTCGGCGTCCATCGGCACCGGCACCGGGCGCAGTCCGGCCGCGCGGGCGATGGCGAGCATGCCCGGGTAGGTGGGCGACTCGACGAGGACGGGGGCGCCGGGCGGGGCAAGGGCGCGCAGGGCGGTGGTGAGCGCGGACTGTCCGCCGGCGGCGATCAGGACGTCGGCGGCACCGACGGTGTCCCCGATGCCGCGTGCGAACCACTCGCGCAGTTCGGGCAGTCCGTCCAGCGGTGGCCGCCCCCAGGCGCCGGGGCGGCGCCCGGCTCGCGACAGGGCCGCCGCCATCGCCCTCTCGGGCTGCAGGGAGGGGTGCAGATAGCCGCCGTTGAACTCGGTCACGCCGGGCGGCGGAGCCGCGAGCGACACCGTCACCCCGGAGGCGTCCACCGTGCGCGGTACGACATCGGCGGCGCCGTCGGCGCTGAGGGCGACTTCCTGCCAGGAGGTGTCCCCGGCCGCAGCGGGCGTCTCGCGCGGCCTGGCCCGGAAGGCACCGGCTCCTGGCCGGGTCACCACGAGGCCCTCGGCGGCGAGCTGGGCGAGGGCCCGCGACACGGTCACCGGGCTGACCCGGAACCGTTCGACGAGGGCCCGGCTCGACGGCAGCTTCTCATCCGGAGAGTAGCGGTTGAGCTCACTCCGCAGACTGTTGGCCAGGTCACCGACACTGCTACGCTCTTGCATGAGAGCACAGAGTAGCGCTATCGCCCCGAGCCGGATAGCAGTCGACGCCCCGCAGCAGCCCGCCCTCGGCATCGTCCAGGCGGCTCTCGGCGTCATCGCCTTCTCGCTCACCTTCCCCGCGACCGCGTGGGGCCTGGAGGGATTCGGCCCCTGGTCGCTGGTGGCGGTGCGCAGCGTGCTGGCCGCGCTGATCGCGGGCGGCTGCCTGCTCGCGCTGAGGGTGCCGCCGCCCGCGCGGGCGCACTGGCCGGGGCTCGCCGTGGTCGGCGCCGGGGTCGTCGTCGGCTTCCCCCTGCTGACCACCCTCGCGTTGCGGACCTCCACCACCGCGCACGCGGCCGTCGTGGTCGGCCTGCTGCCGCTGACCACCGCTCTCTTCTCCGCGCTGCGCATGGGCAACCGTCCCTCGCGCACCTTCTGGACGGCGGCCCTGGCCGGCGCGGCCGCGGTCGCGGCGTTCACGGTGCAGCAGGGCGGCGGTGCCCTCAGCAGCGCCGACCTCTATCTCTTCGCCGCGCTGCTGGTGTGCGCGGCCGGCTACACCGAGGGCGGCCGGCTGGCCCGGGTGATGCCCGGCTGGCAGGTGGTGGGCTGGGCGCTGGTGCTGTGTCTGCCGCTCGGTGCGGCCGGGGCGGCGGTGGCGCTGTCCCACGAGCCGGTCGAGCTCACCGCGCACAGTGTCGGCGGGCTGCTCTGGGTCGCGGCGGGCTCGCAGTTCCTCGGTCTGGTCGTCTGGTACCGGGGCATGGCCGCCATCGGCATTCCCAAGGCCAGCCAGTTGCAGTTGGCGCAGCCCCTGCTCACACTGGTGTGGTCGGTGCTGCTGCTGGGCGAGCACCTGACAGTGGCCGCCCCGCTGACGGCCGCGGCGGTGCTGGTGTGCATCGCCGTCACCCAGCGGGCCCGCGGCTGAGCGGACCGCACGGACCGCTCTCCCGCGCGCCCGTCCGCCGTGGACTCAAGGCCACGGACCGCTGCTCCGCACCCGTGAGGAGACCCAGATGCGTGCAACCGTGGGCGACCAGCTTGTCCAGCACGGAAGGGTGGTCGGCCAACACGACAAGATCGGCGAGATCGTCGAAGTGATGGGCCAGAAGGGCAATCCCCCGTACCGCGTCCGCTTCGAGGACGGCCACGAGGGCATCTGCTCGCCCGGACCGGACACCGAGATCCGGCACATGAAGCCGATGGCAGGACAGTGAGCCGGCGCGGTCAGCGCGGGGGCACCGCCGGCCCGGTGTAATGGTCGGCGATCACCCGCTTCATCGCCCCGACACGGTCGGCGGCCACGTCCGCCGCCGCGAAGAAGACGTGCCCGCGCACCTCGGCGTGGCTCCGGGCCAGCGTGAGGTGCCGGGAGAGTTCCGCCGGTTTCTGCCAGGCCGCCGGCTGCGCCGGGTCGCCCGCCCTGTACAGGGCCTCACCGATGTAGAGCTGGGTGCCGCTGCCCTTGGCGACCTGGGCCCACCAGGGGACCAGCTCGGCGTAGTCGGCGGGGGCGTGGCCGATGTGCCAGTACAGCTGCGGGCAGACGTAGTCGATCCAGTTCTCGCGCACCCATTTGCGGGTGTCGGCGTACAGGTCGTCGTACGCCTGGAGAGCCTGGGTGTCCGAACCGCGCGAGTCGCTCGCCTTGTTGCGCCACACGCCGAACGGGCTGATGCCGAAGCGGGTGCCGGACCGGACCTGCCTGATCCCGGCCGCGGTGTCCCGCACGAGGCGGTCGATGTTGTCCCGCCGCCAGGCGGCTCTGCTGGTGAACGCGCCGCCGTAGGTGTCGTAGGCGCGGCCGTCGTCGAAGGTCTGGCCGGGGACGGGATAGGGGTAGAAGTAGTCGTCGAAGTGCACGGCGTCGACCGGGTACCGGCGGACGGCGTCCAGCATCGCGTCCCGCACGAAGGAGCGGACCTCCGGCAGGCCCGGGTTGTAGTAGAGCCTGCCCGCGTGAGCCACCACCCAGCCGGGGTTGCGGCGGGCCGGATGGGCGGCGACCAGCCTCCCGGGGTCGGCGTGGAGCGCGATCCGCAGCGGGTTGAACCAGGCGTGCAGCTCCAGCCCGCGAGCGTGCGCCTCGGTCACGGCGGTGCCCAGCGGGTCCCAGCCGGGGTTGCGGCCCTGCACCCCGGTCAGGCACTCGGCCCACGGCTCGTACGGCGAGGGCCACAGCGCGTCGGCGGTCGGCCGGACCTGGAAGATCACCGTGTTCAGACCGCACGCGGCGGCCCGGTCGAGATGGGCGATCAGTTCGCGCCGCTGCGTGGCGGCGGACAGTCCGGGGAGCGAGGGCCAGTCACGGTTGGAGACGGTCGCGAGCCACATCCCCCGCATCTCCACGAGGGCCCGCGGACGCCGGAGCGGGGCCGCGCCGACGCCCCCGGCCTCGGCCTCGCCCGCCGTCACCAGGCTGGACAGTGCCGCCACCGCGAACGCGCGCCGTGACATCCGTCCCATGCGGGCACCCCTTGCTTTCCGTATCGGCTCCAGCACGCTTCGAGTACTCGCCCAGCATGCCCCGACCCCGGCGATCGATCATCGATTCCTGGGGGTAACGTGCACGAACGGAGCACGGCGGAGACACCGCCGACTGCCCACAGCCGTACACAAGCAGCGAAAGGGACGATGTGACAGACATCGAGCGCGTCGGAGTGGTGGGCTGCGGTCAGATGGGCGCGGGCATCGCCGAGGTGTGCGCCCGCGCCGGACTGGACGTCAAGGTCGCCGAAACCACCGGCGAGGCCCTGGAGATCGGCCGCACCCGGCTGTTCAACTCCCTGGCCAAGGCCGCCGAGCGCGGCAAGCTCTCGGAGGAGGAGCGGGACGCCACGCTGGCGCGCCTGAGCTTCACCACCGATCTCGGCGAGTTCGCCGACCGCGATCTGGTGATCGAGGCGGTCGTGGAGAACGAGCAGGTCAAGACCGAGATCTTCCAGGTCCTGGACCAGGTCATGACCCGTCCGGACGCGATCCTGGCCTCCAACACCTCCTCCATCCCGCTGGTGAAGCTGGCCGTGGCGACCTCGCGCCCCGACCATGTGATCGGCATCCACTTCTTCAACCCGGCCCCGGTGCAGAAGCTCGTCGAGCTGATCCCGGCGCTGACCACCTCCGAGGGCACGATCAGCCGCGCCCAGGTCTTCGCGGAGAAGCTGCTCGGCAAGCACGCCATCCGCGCCCAGGACCGCTCGGGCTTCGTGGTGAACGCGCTGCTGGTGCCCTATCTGCTCTCGGCGATCCGGATGTTCGAGTCCGGCATCGCCAGCCGCGAGGACATCGACAACGGCATGGAGTTGGGCTGCGCCCACCCGATGGGCCCGCTGAAGCTCTCCGACCTGATCGGTCTGGACACCATCGTCTCGATCGCCGACTCGATGTACGCGGAGTACAAGGAGCCGCTGTACGCCGCTCCCCCGCTGCTCCAGCGCATGGTGGACGCGGGCCGGCTGGGCCGGAAGTCCGGATCGGGCTTCTACACCTACGGCTGATCACGCTCGGTCTTCGTCGCGGGCCCGGCACTCTTCGGAGTGCCGGGCCCGCGGCGTTCGCACACCGTGTGCGCGCCGGGCACGCATATGCCCCTCGCACACTCTCCCCACGCGCTCACCAGGCGAGTCGACTCCTGATGCGCATGCAAGGGATGTGAACCGACTACGGGAAGGAGTCGTGACCGTCTGGCAGGTGCTGGGACGTCAGGACCCGTCCGACGGACAGGCCCTAGACACCGACGTCCTGGCCCAGTCTGAGGCGGTGCAACAACAGCAGTGCGGCCGCCATGTTGGCGGCCGGGACCTCGCCGCGGGCGACCATGTCGGGAACGAGCTTGAGGGGGATCCATTCCCGGCGGTCGGACTCGAAGTCGTCCACGGGGTGCCCGACGTACTCGCCCTCGTCGGACCAGTAGATGTGGTGCCGGGCGTCGGTGAGGCCGTTGGACGGCTCCACGCTCATCAGGTGGCGCAGGGGTCCCGGCCGCCAGCCGGTCTCCTCCTCCATCTCCCTGGCGGCCGCCCGCGCTATGTCCTCGCCGTCCTCGACGACGCCCGCCGCGAGTTCCCAGCCCCAGCTGTCGGTGATGAAACGGTGGCGCCACAGAAGCAGGACCTCGTTGGCGTCGTTCACCACCGTCCCACGGCGACGGGCCGCATCCGGATCAGGAAGTGGTCGAGATGCCGGCCGTCGGGCAGCTCGACATCCGCCAGATTGACGCTGAACCAGCGGTTTGAGTACACAGTTTGTTCGTTCTGTTTCGTCCACTGCACGGTTCTGCCACCTTCCGTCGAGTAAGTGGCAATATCGCAGCAGGAGCGGTCCGGCAGCAGGCGCAGGGACGAGCCATCGCAGCGCGATGGGCGCACGGATTCACACGGGCGCCGGGGCCCTCAGGCCGTCACAGCGGTACGCGCAGGGCCCCGTCGATGAGTTCCGCCGCCTCGGTGGTACCCGCGCAGCCGCTGCTCACCAGGTGCTCGCGCACCGCCCGGAGTCTGTCCCGCAGTCGCTGCGACTCCATGCCCCGGGCCTGCTCGGCCATCTGCACCGCGGTCACCACCGCTTTGTCCGCGTTCCCCTGGCGCAGCTCGATCGTGCTGAGCATGGCCAGGCGGTGCACGCGCCCCCGGTCGTGGGCGGGGTTGTCCACCGCGGCCGCGGCGTGCTCCGCGGCGGCCCGGATCTCCCCGAGGCTGAGCAGCGCCTCCGCCACCTGGACGTTGACCAGGCCCGGCTGGACATAGCCGGTCTCATCGGGTTCGTGCCCCCGCCGGATGCGTCCGGCGGCCGTCTCGGCCCGCCGGATGCAGGACAGCGCGCTCGTGCCGTCGCCCAGGTGCGCGTACGCCTTCGCCTGCATCGCGTACAGGTCGGAGGCGAGCGCGGGCGTGATGTGCTTGCCCGCGGCCCGCAGCGCGGCCTCCGCGAAGGCGACCGCCTGGCGGTGCTCGCGCATGAACAGCGCCTGGTTGACCAGCAGCGCGATCACATACGCGCCAAGTCCCCGGTCCCCGCTGGCCTTCGCCAGCCGCAGCGCCTGGTGGAAGTAGCGCTGGGCGAGCCCGTGCGCGTCGGAGTCGTAGGCGCAGATCCCGGCGATGGCCACCAGTCCGCCGGTGGCCCGGTGCAGTTGACGGCCCGTCGCGTCGGTGTAGCCGCCGCGCAGCAGCGGGGCGGCCTCGGCGTTGAGGAAGCCGACGATACGGCTGCGGGTCGCTATGCCGCCGGCCTTGCGGTACAGCTGCTCGTAGTGCGTACGGGCCGCCCGCAGCATGTCCAGGTCGGCCGGGGTGACCCGGTGCCGGCCGCCGCGCGAGACATCCACGTCCTCCGGCGGGTTCTCCCACTCCCACACCGGCATCACCGCGGGCGTGCCGGTGACCGCGGGCGCGCCCAGGATGTGCGGGCGCTGCTGCTCGTCGGAGCGCCACAGGGCGGTGGCCCGCTCGACGAACCCGCACAGCGTGCCGGAGTGGGCGACGGTCGGCTCGCCGGGGACGCCCAGGCCGATGTCGTCGAGGGTGACCGGCCGGTGCAGCCGGGCCGCGAGCACCTCGCAGATCAGGTCGGGGACCTGGCCGCGCGGGCGCTGGCCCTTCAGCCAGCGGGCCACGGCCGTGTGTTCGTAACGCAGCGTCAGGCCACGGGCTCTCCCGGCCTGGTTGACGTGCGCGGCCAGCCCCGCGTGCGAGACCCCGGCCTCGTCCAGGATCGCGTCGAGCAGAGTGTTGGGCTGCATGGGTGCCCCCCGAAGACTCGGTGCCGGACAGCGTAGTGGTTCGGACTTCACACGGGGTGTGAACGGAGTGCGCGAATCCGCACCGTGTGCGCGCTGTTGCGCAGAGTTTCCGGCCGGTTGACTGAGGTGCCTCGCAAGAGGCCGGCCGGGCCGTCGGCTCCCCCTCGTACAGTACGGCGGCCCGCTCTCCCGCCGTCCGCCCAGCTGCCTGCCCGACACTCCGTGGCGGGGCGGACGGCGACGCCGGCCAGTGCGATGAAACGCCATGGGGTCAAAGGGGGTTGGTCGGCTGCGGGTGCATCGTGGTCTCTCGCGGCCGCCCGGCTGAGGCGCTGATGTCGGCGTCCCGCGCTCCCAGGGGCATGCGCTGAGGCCCTGTTCTCTCGTTGCGCAGCACCAGCAGGGCGACGTCGTCCGCCGGTCTGCCGCCTGTGTGGTGCAGCAATGAGCGCAGGACCGTACGGAGGATCAGGCGGGGAGAGCCGTCCGCCGTCAGGACCAGTGCCTGGCGGAGGTCGAAGTAGCGGCCCCGGCGGTCCCGGGCGTCCTCCGCTCCGTCCGTGTAGAGCACCAGGGACTGGCCCGACTGAAGGTGACCGCAGGGCAAGAGGGGGAGGTCGGAGGGCAGTGGGAAGAGGCCGAGAGGAGGCAGCGGGTCCGCCCTCGCCAGGAGTTCCACGGCACCGCCCGCGATGCGATAGGGCCAGGGGTGACCGCAGTTGAGGGCGGTGATCTCGCCGTCCCGGTGGATCTCCAGGAGCAGCAGGGTGACGAACTCCTCCGCCACAGAGGTCTCGTGGGCCCGTTCGCGCAGATGCCGGGCCAGGGCGCGGTCCATCCGGCGCAGCACCCGCCCCAGATCGGGTTCGTCGTGCGCGGCCTCCCGGAAACTGCCGAGCAGCGCGGCGACGGTCCCGAGCGCGCCGATTCCGTGCCCGCGTACGTCGCCCATCACCACCCGGACGCCGTGCTCGGTGGCGACGGCCTCGTACAGGTCGCCCCCGACGCACGCGCCGCGGTCGGCGGAGAGCTGGGCGGCGGCGGTGTTCAGCCCGTCGATCCACGGGGGCAGCGGCCGCAGCAGCACGCTCTGGGCGGCCCGGGCGACGCGGCGCGCCTGCCGCAACTCCCGCAGCAGAAGCCGCCGGACGTGGAGTATCAACCCGGTTCCGACGGCGAAGAACACGGCGCTGGTGACGATCCGCTCACCGAGCCCGGACGGCTGCTCGGCCGGCCAGGCCAGCTTGTACGTGATCGCCATGGCACCCCACACCGTGGGCGGCCCCAGCAGTCGGGCCCCGCGCAGCGGCCGCCTGATGCGGATCATGTCCTTGGCCCCCCCATCCAGGCCCTGACAGCACAGATCGACCGGCCTCGAAAGGCCGGTCCGATTCTGTCGACGTCATGGCCCGCAGAGGCCAGGAGGACGGAGATTGTCACTCGGATGAGTGACTGAACAGCAGGATCCCTCTATGGGGGCACATCAAGAGGCGCGGGGAACTGCGCGACCAGCCGCGGACAACCCGCAGCCGGCGTCAAAGCGCAGTCCCCCGGCACTCAGCCGCGAGGAGGCGCCCCTCAGGGGGCGCGGGGAACTGCGCGAGGAGCGACCGCGAACCCGCGGCCGGACCCCTCACGCAGCCCCCGTCGCACTCACCCTCGAAGAACGGCGCCGGTCCGCTCGCCCGCGAGGGCCACCGCGGCGTCACGGGCGGCCGAGGCCTCGTCCACCGTCAGCGTCCGGTCGACGGCCCGGAACCGCAGGGCATAGGCGAGGGACTTGCGCCCGTCACCCAGCTGCTCGTCGTTCTCGTAGACGTCGAACAGCCGGATGGCCTCCAGCAGTTCACCGGCCCCGTCACGCAGCGCCGCCTCGACCTCCGCGGCCGGCACCGGCTTGTCCACGACGAGCGCGACATCCTGCGTGGCCACGGGGAACGTGGAGATGCTCGGCGCCTGGGGCGTGCCGTCCGAGGCCCGCTCCAGCGCGTCCAGGTCCAGCTCCATCGCACAGGCGCGATCGGGCAGACCGAAGGCCTTCACGACCCGCGGGTGCAGCTCACCGGCGTACCCGACGACCGTCTCCGCGCCGTCGGTGACGACGACGAACTCGGCGCAGCGGCCCGGGTGCCACGGCCCGTAGGCGCCCTTGCGGACGACCAGGTCGGCCCCGGCCTCGCGCGCCACCAGCCGACCGGACTCGACCGCGTCGGCCCAGTCCGCCGGACGGCCCTTGCCCCACCAGCCGGCCTGCTCACGGGCGCCCGCGAGCACCGCGGCGACATGGCGCGGCTGCTCGGGCAGCGCGGCGTCGAGCTCGGCGATCTCCGCGTCGGTGGGACGCCGGTCGACCGGCAGGTGCGTGGCGGCACGCCGCCGCTCGCGCGGCCGGAAGACCAGCCCCGTCTCGAACAGGGCGAGGTCGTGCGAACCGCGGCCGTCGTTGCGGCGCAGCGCGCCGAGCAGACCCGGCAGCAGCGACGTACGGAGCGCGGGCTCCTCGTCGTTGAGCGGGTTGACCAGCTTCACGACGCGGCGGGCCGGGTCGTCGGCCTCCAGCGCGAGCTGGTCGAAGACCTGCTCGCCGATGAAGGGGTAGTTGGGCGCCTCGACGTAGCCGGCCCCGGCCAGGGCCCGGCCGACGCGGCGGTGCAACCGCTGGCGGTGGGTCAGACCGCGGCCGGACGGGGGCTTGGGCAGCGTGGAGGGCAGGTTCTCGTAGCCCTCCAGGCGGATGACCTCCTCCGCGAGGTCGTTGACCTCCTGGAGGTCGGGGCGCCAGGACGGGACGGTGACGATCAGCTCGTCCTGCCCGTAGACATCACAGCCGATCTCCTGCAGGCGGCGGACCACGATCTCGCGGCCGTAGGTGACGCCCGCGACCTTGTCGGGGTGGTCGGCCGGCAGGGTGATGCTGTGCGGCGCGGAGGGCCCGACGACCTCGGTGACACCCGCGTCGGCGGTGCCGCCGGCGAGGAGGACCAGCAGGTCCACGGTCCGCTGGGCGGCGGCCGCGGCGGCGGCCGGGTCCACGCCCCGCTCGAAGCGGCGCGAGGCCTCGGAGGACAGCTTGTGGCGGCGGGCCGTACGGGCGATGGAGACGGCGTCGAAGTGCGCGGCCTCGATCACCACGTCACTGGTGGCGTTCTCCAGGTCGATGGGGGTACCCCCGGTCGAGCCCGTTCGGGACAGGGGGACGTCGGCGATCTCGGTGTTGGCGCCGCCCATGACACCGGCCAGGCCGATGGGACCGCGCTCGTCGACGATGACCAGGTCCTCGGCGTGCAGCCTGCGCTCGACCCCGTCGAGGGTGACGAGCTTCTCGCCCTCCCCGGCACGGCGTACGCCGATGGTGCCCTGGACCAGCTTGCGGTCGTAGGCGTGCAGCGGCTGGCCGAGCTCCATCATCACGTAGTTGGTGACGTCGACGGCGAGGGAGATCGGGCGCATGCCGACCTTCTGCAGCCGGCGCTGGAGCCAGATCGGGGAGCGTGCCTCGGGGGCCAGACCGGAGACGGTCCGGGCGGTGAAGCGGTCGCAGCCGACCGGGTCGGAGACCTGGACGGGGTAGCCGTAGGCGTTGGGCGCGGGCACGTCGAGCAGGGCCGGGTCGCGCAGCGGCAGGCCGTAGGAGATGGCGGCCTCGCGGGCGACACCGCGGATGGACAGGCAGTCGCCGCGGTTGGCGGTGACGGCGATGTCCAGGACCTCGTCGACCAGTTCCAGCAGCTCGACCGCGTCACGGCCGATCTCGGTCTCCGGCGGCAGGATGATGATGCCCTTGGTGCCGTCGTCGCCCATGTTCAGCTCGTCGCTGGAGCAGATCATGCCGCGGGAGATCCGGCCGTACGTCTTGCGCTCGGCGATCTGGAAGTCGCCGGGCAGCACGGCGCCGGGGAGGGCCACGACGACCTTGTCGCCGACCTGGAAGTTGCGGGCGCCGCAGATGATCTCCTGGGGCTCGCCGGTGCCGTTGGCCTGGCCGACGTCGACGGTGCAGAAGCGGATCGGCTTCTTGAAGTCCGTCAGCTCCTCGATGGTCAGCACCTGGCCGACGGCGAGGGGGCCCTTGAGGTCGTGGCCGAGCTGCTCGACCGTCTCGACCTCCAGACCGGCCGAAATGAGCTTGGCCTGGACGTCACGGCCGGTCTCGCTCGCCGGCAGGTCGACGTACTCCCGCAGCCAAGAAAGCGGGATCCGCATCAGATCTCCATCCCGAAGGGCCGGGTGAACCGGACGTCACCCTCGACCATGTCTCGCATGTCATCGACGTTGTGGCGGAACATCAGCATCCGCTCGATGCCGAACCCGAAGGCGAAGCCGCTGTACTTCTCCGGGTCGACTCCGCAGGCGGCCAGCACCTTCGGGTTGACCATGCCGCAGCCGCCGAGCTCGATCCAGCCCTCGCTGGAACAGGTACGACAGGGCCGGTCGGGGTTGCCGACGGACTCGCCGCGGCAGACGTAGCAGACCATGTCCATCTCGGCGGACGGCTCGGTGAAGGGGAAGAAGTTCGGGCGCAGCCGGGTCTTCATGCCCTCGCCGAACAGGGACTGGACCATGTGGTCCAGGGTGCCCTTGAGGTCGGCCATGGTCAGGCCCTCGTCCACGGCGAGCAGTTCGACCTGGTGGAAGACCGGGGTGTGGGTGGCGTCCAGCTCGTCGGTGCGGTACACGCGGCCGGGGCAGATGACGTACACCGGCAGCTCGCGGTCGAGCAGGGAGCGGATCTGCACCGGGGAGGTGTGGGTGCGCAGCACGACGCCGGACTCGGAGCCGCCGTCGGGCGCCTGCACGAAGAAGGTGTCGGCCTCGCCGCGGGCGGGGTGGTCCGGGCCGATGTTGAGGGCGTCGAAGTTGAACCACTCGGCCTCGACCTGGGGGCCCTCGGCGACCTCGTAGCCCATGGCCACGAAGACGTCCTCGATGCGCTCCGACAGCGTGGTCAGCGGGTGGCGGGCGCCGGCCGGTACGCGGTCGTACGGCAGCGTGACGTCCACGTCCTCCTCGACCAGTACGCGCGCGTCACGCTCGGCCTCCAGCTCCACCTGGCGGGCCGCGAGCGCCTTGTTCACCGCGCCGCGGGCCTGACCGACCAGCTTTCCGGCGGCGGCCTTGGCGTGCGGGGGCAGGGCGCCGATCTCGCGGTTGGCGAGGGCCAGCGGGGAGGTGCCGCCGGCGTGGGCGGTCTTGGCCTCCTGGAGCGCGTCGAGGGAGTCCGCGGCGGCGAAGGCGGCGAGCGCCTCGTCCCGCATGCGCTCGATCTCTTCCGGTTTCAACGCCTCGACCTCGACAGGGTCGTACGACTTATTCGGTGCCGACATCTCTTCCCGTGCTTCCGATTGGCTGGCGGATGGTCCCCGTGACCGGCCGGTGAGCTCGGCAGGGCCGTGTGCAGGACACAAAGGTGCCAAAGGCCGAGTCTAACGGGGTGGAGGTACGCGTATGCGCCCGTGGGCCACTAGGCGAGATACGCCGGGGCTGCCACGGGCAGGGTAAATCGGAACTCCGCGCCGCCGACGGGGGCGCGTCCGACCGTGATGGTGCCGCCGTGGGCCTCGACGATGCCCTTGACGATGTAGAGCCCGAGCCCGGTGCCGCCGCGCTTGCTGCCCCGCCAGAAGCGGGTGAAGACGCGGTTCATGGACTCCTCCGGGATGCCGGTGCCCTCGTCGCTCACCGTGACCGACGTGCCGGTGTCCTCCCCCTCACGGGGGGACGGGGCGGGCCTGACCTCGATCGTGACAGTTCCCTCACCGTGCCGCACGGCATTTTCGAGCAGGTTGCCGAGCACCTGGTCGATCTTGTCGGGGTCGGCCCACAGGTCGGGCAGCGGCTGTTCGAGCCGCAGCAGGAACCGGTCGGCGGGCTGTCCCGCGGCCACGTACGCCTGGATGTGCCGGCCGACGGCGGCGCCGATGTCGACGGGCTGCCGGCGCACCTCCAGGCGCCCGGAGTCGATCCGGGAGATGTCGAGCAGCTCGGCGATCAGCCGGGTGACCCGGTCGGCGTCGGCGTCGACGGTCTCCAGCATCAGCCGCTTCTGGTCGTCGGTGAAGCGTGCCCACTTGGCGAGCAGGGTCGCGGTGAACCCCTTGACCGAGGTGAGCGGGGAGCGCAGTTCGTGCGCGACCGTGGCGATCAGTTCGGCGTGGCTGCGCTCGGTGCGCCGGCGGGCCTCGGTGTCCCGCAGACAGACGACGACGCGCTGGACGGGCCCGGTGGGTTCGGTACGCACATAGCGGGCGGTCACCAGCACCTCGCGGCCGCCCGGCAGCAGCAGGTTCCGCTCCGGCTGCCCGACCCGGATGGCGAGCCCGCCGTAGGGGTCGGTGATCTGCCACCACCGCCGCCCCTCCAGGTCCTCCAGCGGCAGCGCCTTGTCCAGCCGTCGCCCGAGCGCGTCCGCGGCGGCGACCGCGGTGATGCGCTCGGCGGCCGCGTTGAAGCAGACGACCCGCCCGTCCCCGTCGGCGACGACGAGCCCGTCGGGCAGGTCGTCGGGGTGAACGCCGAGGCCGGCGGGGTCGGGGTGCCCGGAGCCGGCGGGATCGTGGCGCGTGGGGCCGGCGGTGGAGTCCGCGGGGACCTGGCGCCGGGGGCCGGTGGGCGGCCCGGCGAGGTCGTGGGGCCCGGGGGCGTCGGGGCGTGGCTCGGGCGGGCGGCCTGCCTCGTTCGCCCCCGGTGCGCTGCCCGTGCCGACGGTCATATCCCCGTACCCCACCTCTCAGACGGCATGGAGGTGCCTCCCCGCTCAGCGCAGCCGAGAGCTTGGGGGAGGGCCCCCGGGCAGGTCACCCTACTAGCTCCCGGTGACAGAGCGGCAGCCTCCGGCGGCGCGCTGTGCACGGGCCGAGGCGTACAGGCATACGGCCGCGGCGGTCGCGAGGTTCAGGCTCTCGGCCCGGCCGTGGATGGGCACCCGCACGACGGCGTCGGCGAGGGCACGGGTCTCCTCCGGCAGCCCCCATGCCTCGTTGCCGAACACCCAGGCGGTGGGCCCGCCCATGGTCCCCTTGTCCAGTTCCTCGTCGAGGTCCCGGTCCCCCGCCCCGTCGGCGGCCAGGATCCGCACACCGGCCTCCTGGAGCCCGGCGACGGCCCGCTCCACCGGGACCCCGACGGCCACGGGCAGATGGAACAGGGAGCCCACGGAGGCCCGTACGGCCTTGGGGTTGTACAGGTCGACGGAGGCGTCGGTGAGGACGACCGCCTCGGCGCCGGCGGCGTCGGCGCAGCGCAGCACGGTGCCGGCGTTGCCGGGGTCGCGCACATGCGCCAGTACGGCGACCAGCTTCGGCCGCGCCCGCAGGATCTCCTCGAAGGGCGTGTCCAGGAACCGGCACACGCCGACCAGGCCCTGCGGCGTCACGGTCGTGGAGATGTCCTCGATGACCTGCTCGGAGGCGAGGTGCACCCGGGCTCCCGCGTCCCGCGCCTCCCCCACGATGTCGGCGTACCTCTCGGCGGCCTCCACCGTCGTGAACAGCTCCACGAGGTTGTCCCCGTACGCCGCCGCCTCCCGCACGGCCTGCGGCCCCTCCGCGAGGAACAGCCGGTCCCTGCCCCGGAAGTTCCGCCTGGCCAGCCGCCGGGCGGCGGCCACCCGGGCGGAACGCGGAGAGATCAGCTCGGGGCTGACAGGAGACATGCGGTTCACCTTCATCAACTCGTTCTCGCCGAGTGGCGATCAGCACCTCTTCTCCGCCGCGACGGCGATCAGCCACGACGGCGGGAAGCGGCGGTGCCCGTCACACGGGCACCGCACAAAGCAACGGACCCGTGGGCGAAAACCCACGGGTCCGTCCAGTACGTCGACTCAAGGCCGGCGCGGCGTCACGCGGCCTTCGGCGCGTTGACGTCGCTCGGCAGCGCCTTCTGGGCCACCTCGACCAGCGCGGCGAACGCACCCGCGTCGTTGACGGCGAGCTCCGCGAGGATCTTGCGGTCGACCTCGACGTTGGCGGCCTTCAGACCCTGGATGAAGCGGTTGTAGGTCATGCCGTTGGCGCGGGCAGCGGCGTTGATGCGCTGGATCCACAGCTGACGGAAGTCGCCCTTGCGCTTCTTGCGGTCGTTGTAGTTGTAGACCAGCGAGTGGGTGACCTGCTCCTTGGCCTTGCGGTACAGGCGCGAACGCTGACCGCGGTAGCCGGAGGCCTGCTCCAGGATCGCCCGGCGCTTCTTGTGGGCGTTGACTGCCCGCTTGACGCGTGCCACTTGTTAACTCCTTGTAGCGGGGCCGTGGGTGTCCTCACACGGCCCGAAATCGATTGGGTCCCGGTCCTGACGTACGGCGCTCGATGTCGGCGCCGCTCACGTCACTTGCCGAGAAGCTTCTTGATCTTCGCGGCGTCGCCCGGGGCCATCTCGGCGTTGCCGGTGAGGCGACGCGTCACGCGGGACGACTTGTGCTCGAGCAGGTGGCGCTTGCCGGCGCGCTCACGGAGCACCTTGCCGGAGCCGGTGACCTTGAAGCGCTTGCTGGCACCGCTGTGCGACTTGTTCTTCGGCATAGCGCCGTTATCTCCTCGTCGGTGGCGCTCCTGTGCCCGGTCGTGAAACCGGGCACGGTGGAGCGTCGCTCTTGTTATCGGTTACATCCTCGGGGACTCGCGTCCCTGGGGATCACGCCTCGGCGGAAGCCTCGGCAGGGGCCTCGGCGGCCTCGGGCTCCGCGGCGGTGTCGATGTCCGCGGCGGTGTCGATGTCCGCGGCGTCGTCGATGTCCGCGGCGTTCTGCGAGCGGCCGGGGTTGGCCTTCGCCTCAGCCTTGCGGGCTTCCTGCGCCTGGCGGGCCTCGGCCATCGCCTCGGTCTTCTTCTTGTGCGGACCGAGAACCATGATCATGTTCCGGCCGTCCTGCTTCGGGTTCGACTCGACGAAACCGAGGTCCTGGACGTCCTCCGCGAGACGCTGCAGCAGTCGGTAGCCCAGCTCGGGCCGGGACTGCTCGCGACCACGGAACATGATCGTGATCTTGACCTTGTCGCCCTGCTTGAGGAACCGAACGACGTGACCCTTCTTGGTGTCATAGTCGTGCGGGTCGATCTTCGGCCGGAGCTTCATCTCCTTGATGACCGTGTGCGCCTGGTTCTTGCGCGCCTCACGGGCCTTCATGGCCGACTCGTACTTGAACTTCCCGTAGTCCATGAGCTTGCACACGGGCGGACGGGCGGTCGCCGCCACCTCGACCAGGTCGAGGTCGTACTCCTGCGCAAGCTCCAGTGCCTTCGCGAGCGGCACGATGCCGACCTGCTCGCCACTGGGACCGACAAGTCGCACCTCGGGAACGCGAATCCGGTCGTTGATGCGGGGCTCGGCGCTGATGGATCCTCCTCGGTAGCACCACGCGACGGTCTGGCTTGAGCGCCGCGATATGTGTGTTTTCGTTAGACGTAACCGCGCCGAAGCACAAAAAATGCCCCGGACGATCACAGACGGGGCTCCGAGAACACTACCGGAGCACCGCCGCGATGATCACGGGGCGCACTTTCGGGCGACTCCATCGTCCGTACGGAACGATGGTGGCCGCCTGACCGGGGTGACCCGCCGTCCCTGAGGGCGGTCGGGTGGGAGATCGGAGCCTCCACTTGTGGGCCGGACACGCGAGCGTCCAGCCGGTCGTCACACAAGGTTAGCAGCATCCCGGGGGTGGTGCTAACCGGCGTACACCGGGGCCTATCGTGTGGGACATGAGTGAGACCTCCCCAGAACCGCGCCCCTTCGACGAGCTGACCCGCGACATCGCCGAGGTGCCGGCGGTCGAGGTGATCGTGACCGTCGCCGTCAACCTGATGAGCGCCGCCGCCGTGAAGCTCGGCCTCACCGAGGAAGGCGACAAGTTCAAGGACCTGGACGAGGCCCGCAAGCTGGTCACCGCCCTCGCCGGTCTGCTGGACGCGAGCGCGACCGAGATCAGCTCCTTCCATGCCGCCCCGCTGCGCGACGGCCTGAAGTCCCTCCAGCTCGCCTTCCGTGAGGCGTCGATCGTCCCGGACGAGCCGGGCCAGGGCCCGGGCGAGAAGTACACCGGCCCGGTCTACGGCTAGCGCGCGGGCGGGTGCGGCCACTGCCTCACCCGCGTACGGCTACGGGGCCCAGGCCTCAGCCACGTACGAACAGGGGCTCGCCCGGAGGCGTGGTCCCGGCCGGCAGTACTGCCAGGTCGAGGCCGCGCACCAGGCGGGCCCTCAGCGTCTCGTCGGCGGCGAGCCGCCGGGCGACCGCGCGGGCGGCCTCGGCCGGGGGCGTCGCCGGGGCCAGGACCAGTGCGAGCGTGCCGTCCGCCTGTCCCGGGCCGAGGTGGGCGCTGAGCACGGCGGGCTCGGCCGCGACCGCGGCGCGCACCGCCGCCACCACCGCCGGGTCCGCCAGCGGGTCCGTGGTCGTACGGCCCTCCGCGAGCGCCAGCAGCGCCGGCCCGGTCAGCTCGAACGCCACCGGACCCGACAGGTCCAGCACCACCGTGTCGGCCTTCTCGTGCGCGGCCGCCCGGAGCGCCTGGTGCAGGGGCACGGCCACGGGGCGGGCCTCGGGGTCCCAGCGCGCCAGCGACTCGGTCGAGGTGAAGGCGGGCAGCGCGGTACGGTTCCCGGCCTTCAGGGTCGGCACGGCCATGTCGCTGGTCTTCTCCCGGCGCAGCCCGTTCTCGTCCTCCTCGACCTCGCCGAGCACGGCGACGACGGGGACGAGGAGCCGGGCGCCCTTGAGGGCCTCCAGCACGGGTCCGACGGCGGTGCGGTCCTCGGCCCAGACGGCGAGGGCGGCGGCCAGCCGGGGGTCGGCGGAGCCGTCGTCGTCGCGGAAGCCGGGGTCGGGGATGTTCTTGTTCACCACGTGCCCGACCCTATCGGGGGCGGGTCGCTCACCTTTTTCTCAGGGTTCCCGTACGCGGATCTAACGTCCGTCTAACGGCCCGCACATACACGGCCCCCACGATCTCGGGCATGCAGTCGTCGCCCGGAGTCCGCCCCAGCCGCCGTCCGCTTCTGTGGATCCTGTGGTTCCTTCTGTCCGTCCTCGCCTGTGCCGTCGTGATCGCCGGTGCGGCCGCCGGGGTGGTCCGTGTGCAGGCGCACCCGCGGGCCTTATCGTCACCCACCGGATCCGCGACGGGGTCCGTCGTGGTGGAAGGGGAGGCGTCTGTGGAACCTGTGGTGAGGCCCGTGGTGGACCGTGACGCGCTGCTGGCCGAGGCCGTGGGCGCGCTGTCCGTGCCGGACGGGGTCCGGCTGTCCGTCGCCGTGCTGGACGTGGGGTCCGGGGCCCGCGCGGTCTACGGCGACGACTCCTTCGACACCGCGAGCATCGTCAAGGTCGACATCCTGGCCGCGCTGCTGCTTCAGGCGCAGGACGCGGGGCGGGAGCTCACCTCTGCCGAGAAGGCGTACGCCGTGGCCATGATCGAGCGCAGTGACAACGACTCCGCGTCCGCGCTGTGGGAGTCCGTGGGGAGGGCTTCGGGGCTGGCGGCGGCGAACGCGCGGCTGGGGTTGACCGGCACGGAGGGGGGTGAGGGGATGTTGTGGGGGCTCACGCAGACGACGGCCGCGGATCAGCTGGTGCTGCTTGAGCAGGTGTTCGGGGGTGAGTCGGAGTTGAGTGGGGCTTCTCAGGCCTATGTCCGGGGGCTGATGGGGCGGGTCGTCGAGGGGCAGCGGTGGGGGGTGTCCGCCGTGGCGGACGGGGCGGGGTGGGCGCTCAAGAACGGGTGGCTGCCGCGGTCGGCCACGGGGCGGTGGGATGTCAACAGTGTGGGGAGGGTTGTCGTGTCCGGGCGGGAGTTTCTGGTGGCTGTGCTGTCCGACGGGCATGCGGCGCAGGGGGAGGGTGTTGCGTTGGTGGAGGGTGCGGCTGCGGCCGCGGTGGGGGTGTTCGCCGAGGCGCCGTAGGGGTCTGTCGGGTTGGGGGTGCGGGCCGTCTGTGGCTTGTCGCGCAGTTCCCCGCGCCCCTTTTCTCGGCGTTGCTCTGCGGGCTCCTCGGGGGGCCGCTGCGGGTTCTTCCTCGGCTGTCGCGCAGTTCCCCGCGCCCCTGATGAGGGGTTGGCCTGCGGGCTCCTCGGAGAGCTGCTGCGGGTTCTTCCTCGGCTGTCGCGCAGTTCCCCGCGCCCCTTACTCGGCGTTGGTCTGCGGGCTCCTCGGGGGGCCGCTGCGGGTTCTTCCTCGGTCGCGCAGTTCCCCGCGCCCCTATTCTCGGCGTTGGTCTGCGGGCTCCTCGGAGGCTGCTGTCCCCGCGGCCTTTTCAGGGCGTTTGTCTGCGGCCTCGCCAGAGGACTGCTGCGGCTACCAGGAGAACTGCGCCCGCGCTGCCTGCCAGGGGGCCTGCCCAGGCTGCGGTGGTGGTGGCGGGGTCGGGGGAGTCGGGGCCGTCGCCGAAGTACTTCTTGCCGTATGCCGCCGAGCTGAGGCCTTCGGGCTCGATGCGGGCCGCCTGTTCGATGGCCGCCGCCGGGTCGACGAAGCCGAAGCCCCGCGAGTCGTCGCGGCCGCCCTCCGGGGAGTTGCGGGCCGTGTCCTCCAGGAGCTTCTTGATCTGGGCCGGGGTCAGGCCGGGGTGGGCCGACTTGACCAGGGCGGCCGCGCCGGAGACGAAGGCGGCCGCGGCGCTGGTGCCCCAGCCCTCGTAGTACTTGTGGTCGGGGTCGGCGATGATGACGTCGACCCCGGGGGCGCTGACGGTGGCGTACCAGCGGCGGGTGGAGAAGGAGGCGCGGGTGCCGAACTTGTCGACGGCGGTCGCGGCGATGACTCCCGGGTAGGCGGCCGGGTAGGAGATGTGGTCGCCCTTCTCGCCGCCGTTGCCCGCCGAGGCGACCACGACGGAGCCCTTCCGCAGGGCGTACTGGACCGCCTCGTCCTCGGCGGGTTCGGGGTGGGCGGACTTGGAGTCGTCGCCGAGGGAGAGGTTGATGACGTCGGCGTCGTGGTCGGCGGCCCAGCGGATGCCGTCGGCGAGGGCGTTGCCGCGGGTCTTGCGGGCCTTGCCGCGGGAGGGGTCGCCGTCCTCCAGGATCACGCGCACCGGGAGGATCCTGGCGGCGGGGGCGATGCCCAGGACGCCGTCGCCGCCGTCGGGGCCGTGTCCGTGGCCCGCGATGATGCCGGCCATCGCCGTGCCGTGCCGGGCCCAGGCGCGGTCGCCCTTGCCGGCGCCGAAGCCGACCATGTCCTTGGCGGGCAGCACATTGCCCACGAGGTCGGGGTGGCTCGCGTCCACGCCCGTGTCCAGGACGGCGACGGTGATGCCCTCGCCCTTGGTGGTCCGCCAGGCCTCCTCGGTGTGCATGGCCTCCAGGGCCCACTGCGAGGCGCGTATGACGTCCGCGTGCGCGGCCGTGGACGGCACCAGGGCGAGGGAGGCGGCGAGGAAACCGCCGAGGAGCGCGGCCCTGACGGTCGTACGTGCGGTCATGACGGCTGCTCCGTGGCCCGGGCGACGTCCTTGCGCAGACCGCGCTCGACGCGGTCGGCCAGGCCCTGCGCCTCGTGGCCGAGGCCAGCCTGGGCGGGGGCATCGACCGCTCCGTCGCGGGTGGCGTCGGCGGCGGGCTCCGGGGTGTCGACCGTACGGGCGTCGGCCCAGCCGGAGACGGCGTACACGACGACCGGGGCGTCGGTGAGCACCGAGACGGTCCAGGAGGCGCGCTGGTGGACGCCGAAGCGCGCGGCGACCGTGCCCTCGGCGGCGTAGGGGCGGGGCATCAGGTCGGTGCGCTCGTCGAGGTCCTCGTCGTCGAAGCGGCGGTCCAGGGAGCGCATGGCGGTCGCGTCGGCGTCGGTGAACAGCAGGCCGACGGTGGTGACATGGCTCTGCGTGGCGTCGGTGTACGTGGCGCGCAGCAGTCGCTCGCAGCCCACGGGCGCGAGGGCCTTGCGCAGCAGCGGGTCGAAGGCGTCGGCGCAGCCGGAGTCCGGGGCCACGGCGATCCGGGTCCAGGCGCGGTCGGCTCCGCCGGGCCCCGCGCCGGTGCCCTGGACGGTGGCCGGGAAGAGGCGGTCCACGGGCACGTTGTGCCACAGGTCGCCTGCGGCAGTGAAGGCGCTGCGCTCGCGCTCCTCGGCGGAGTTGCCGACCAGCCAGCTGCCTGCCACGGCGCCGCCGATGAGGCCGAGTCCGAGGACGACACACGCGGCCGCGGCGACGGTGTGCGCCCGGCCCCGGGGGGCGCGCGGGCGGTCGTCGTACATCTCGGGCAGGCCGAAGGTGACGACGGGCCGGGGAGTGGGGGCGCCCCAGGCCGGGGCTGGGTCGGAGGCCGGGGCCGCCGAGGGGGCGCTCCAGGACTGGGCCGGGGCGGGGTCAGGGGCCGAGGGGGCGCTCCAGGACTGGGCCGGGGCGGGGTCGGTGACCGGGGCCGAGGGGGGCTGTGCCGGGATTGGGCGCAGCCGGGTGGTGGTCTCGTCCCGCGTCTCGTGCGGCGCGCCGCCGGGCATCGGCGGGGTGTCCGGGAAGCGGGCCGAGGCGGCGGGGGGCGGCGGGGTGAGACGGGGCGCGGCCGTCGTGTCCGGGCGGGGCCGGGAGTTCAGGCTCGGGAAGCGTGGCGGGCGGCCGGCGAGGCCGTCTCCGTCCTGGTCGCGGGGCCCGGCGGACGGACGGGGCGCCGGCGCGGCACCGGCTCGGGCGGCGGGGGCCGACGGGTCGGCGGCGGGCTCGGCGGAAGTGCGGGCGGGCCGGTCGCGGTCGGGCCGGGCGGTGGGGCGCGGTGGGGGGTCCGTGGGCATCGGGGGTGAGGTCGGCATCGGTGGGGTGGCGGGGCGTGGAGGGACGGGGGCGCGCCGCGCTTCCGTGCTCATGCACCCCCCGTTTCGTCGTGCCGTGCCGGCGCCCTGACGGACGGGCCCTCGCGGGGCGGACCGGACGGTGTCGTCGCTGCGTGCGTGCGCGTCACTCTACGGGTTGACCGGCGACTTGGGGGAACCGGTCCGACGACCCGAAGGCATCTGCCCGGATCGTCCCCCTACCCCGCGGTAATCCCGTCTGGCAGGCTGCGCTCATGACTGCGCGTGCCGCTGACCGGGCCCGTTACGACCGGGCCACCGCCCATCTCGACGCCCCCGTCGCGATCGTGGATCTGGAGGCCTTCGACGCCAACGCGGACGACCTGGTCAGCCGGGCGGGCGGGAAACCGGTCAGGGTCGCGAGCAAGTCCGTGCGCTGCCGGGCCCTGCTGGAACGGGTCCTGGCCCGGGACGGCTTCGCGGGGATCATGTCGTACACGCTCGCCGAGTCGTTGTGGCTGGCCCGCTCCGGCTTCGACGACGTGCTGCTGGCCTATCCGTCGGCCGACCGTGCCGGTTTCGCCGAACTGGCGGCGGATCCGAAACTGGCCGCCGCGGTGACGGTGATGGTGGACGATCCGGCGCAGCTCGATCTGATCGAGGCGGCGCGGGCGGGCGGGCGTGAAGTGGTGCGGGTCTGCCTGGAGTTGGACACGTCCCTGAAGCTGCTGGGCGGCCGGGTGCGGGTCGGGGCGCTGCGCTCACCGCGCCACTCCCCCGCCCAACTCGCCGAGCTGGCAAGGTCGGTGAGCCGCCGGCCGGGTTTCCAGGTCGTGGGGATCATGGCGTACGAGGGTCATGTCGCGGGCGTCGGGGACGCGCTGGCCGGGCGGCCGCTGCGGTCGCGGGCGATCCGGCTGATGCAGTCCGCGGCCCGCCGTGAGCTGGCCGAGCGCAGGGCCGCCGCCGTGCGCGCGGTGCGCGAGGTCGTGCCGGGGCTGGAGTTCGTCAACGGCGGTGGCACGGGCAGTGTGCAGCACACGGCCGCCGAGGACGCGGTCACCGAGATCGCCGCGGGGTCGGGGCTGTATGTGCCACGGCTCTTCGACAACTACACGTCGTTCAGCGGGCGTCCGGCCGCGCTGTTCGCGCAGCCCGTGGTCCGCAGGCCGGGCGTGGGAATGGTGACGGTCCTCGGGGGCGGGTATCCGGCCTCGGGGGCGGCGGGGGCGGACCGGTCGCCGGTGCCGTATCTGCCCGAGGGGCTGCGCTACGACCCGCGGGAGGGGGCGGGCGAGGTGCAGACGCCGCTGCTCGGGGCTCCGGCGGACGACCTGCTGATCGGCGACAAGGTGTGGTTCCGGCACGCGAAGGCCGGTGAGCTGTGCGAGCGGTTCGAGACGCTGCACCTGGTGGAGGGCGACCGGGTGACGGCGACCGTGCCGACGTACCGGGGCGAGGGCCGTACGTTCCTGTAGTCCTGGGCCGTCGTCGTGCGCTCCGCCGTCGTCGGCGTGCTCTCCCAGGCCGTTGCCGTGGGCCTCGGCCGTTCCTGAGGTGCTCGGCGTCGCCGACGGCGTTCGCGTGGCCCTCGGCGCTCAGTCGCTCGGGCCCACGCCCGAGCCCACGCCGCCGCCGGTGTCCGCGTCGCCGACGGGGCGGATGCCGTCGGTGATCAGGTCCATGTCGGTGAGCGGCGGGCCGTCCTCGCCCGCGTCGAAGACGAAGCGGACGACGACCGGCGACTCCACGCCGACGGCGGCTGGGAAGACCAGCGACTGCACGTATCCGCCGGGGCCCTGCGCCGTCGTCACACGCCAGCGCACGAAGTACCCGGCCCGGCCGGCCACGGCGACCGGGCCGGCCGCGACCTGGCGGTGGGACTCCATGCCGCCGAAGGGCCGTTGACCGATCGCGTTGCGGTCGTAGGCGGCGTCGGCGGCGTCCGCGATGTCGGCCTCGGCGAGCTCCTCGGGGGTCTCGCCGTCGGAGCCGACCGTGCGCGAGCTGACCAGTCCGTGGCGGCACAGGCCGTAGTCGCCGGGGCAGTCGTAGGTGCCGTGGGTGGTCATCACGACGGTGTTGTCGGTGATGTGCTCGGGCCTCACCCAGCCCTGCGGCAGGGGGAAGGTGATGCCGCTGAGCTGGTCGACGACGACCGACGGGTCGGCGGACCCCTCGCCCGTCGGGGACGGCGCCTCGCTCGTCGGCGGTCCGGTCGTGGGCGGTCCGGTCGTCGGCGCGGCCGGGAAGGAGGTGGTGGGCGCCGGGTCGGCCGGGGTGTCGGGCTCGTCGTCACCGCCGAGCAGGATCGCGCCGGTGGTGATCGCGGCGACCAGGACGGCGCCCGCCGTGGTCAGCGCGACGGCCCTGGCCCGCCCCGGGCCCGTGGGCGGGGCGACGGGCGCCGGCGGCCCCGAGGCCTCGGGGGCGCGCCGGTGCTCGGTCCAGGCGGCCCCGTCCCACCATCGCTCCAGGTGGGGGGCGTGCGGGTCGGGGTACCAGCCGGGCGGAGGTGTCATGCTCACTGAGGCACTGTAGGTCGTGGCCTACAGCGGCGTGACGTACGCCCCCGAGATCCCGCCGTCGACCAGGAAGTCGGTGGCGTTGACGAAGGAGGAGTCGTCGCTGGCGAGGAAGGCGACGGCGGCGGCGATCTCCTCGGCCTCGGCGAACCGCCCGAGCGGGATGTGCACCAGGCGGCGCGCGGCCCGCTCGGGGTCCTTGGCGAACAGTTCCTGGAGCAGCGGGGTGTTGACCGGCCCCGGGCACAGGGCGTTGACCCGGATGCCCTCCCGGGCGAACTGCACGCCCAGTTCGCGGGACATGGCGAGGACGCCGCCCTTGGAGGCGGTGTAGGAGATCTGGGAGGTGGCGGCGCCCATCCTGGCCACGAAGGACGCGGTGTTGATGATGGAGCCCTTGCCCTGGCGGCGCATGTAGGGCAGCGCGGCCTTGCAGCACAGGTAGACGGAGGTGAGGTTGACCTCCTGGACGCGCTTCCAGGCCTCCAGGCCGGTCTCCAGGATGGAGTCGTCGTCGGGCGGGGAGATGCCGGCGTTGTTGAAGGCGATGTCGACGCTGCCGTAGGTGTCGTACGCCGTCCTGAACAGCGCCTCGACCTGCTCGGGGTCGGTGACGTCGACCTTGACGAACAGTCCGCCGATCTCTTCGGCGGCCGCCTTGCCACGGGCCTCGTCGACATCGCCGCAGACGACGTGGGCGCCCTCGGAGGCGAGGCGGCGGGCGGTGGCGAGGCCGATGCCGCTGCCGGCTCCGGTGACGACGGCGGTACGGCCGACGAGGCGGCGGCAGACGGTGCCTTCGGTTTCTACGGTCACTGTGCGGGGCCCTCCGTGCTGATGAAGACGTTCTTGGTCTCGGTGAAGGCGGCCAGGGCGTCCGGGCCGAGTTCGCGTCCGATGCCGGACTGCTTGAATCCGCCGAACGGGGTCGAGTAGCGGACGCTGGAGTGGGAGTTGACGGACAGGTTGCCGGCGCGGACGGCCCGCGAGACGCGCAGGGCACGGCCGATGTCACGGGTCCACAGGGAGCCGGACAGGCCGTAGGAGGTGTCGTTGGCGAGGCGGATCGCGTCCTCCTCGTCGGTGAACGGCAGCAGGACGGCGACCGGGCCGAAGATCTCCTCGCGGACCGCGGCGGAGTCGGGCCGTTCGCCGGTGAGCACGGTCGGCGCGAACCAGAAGCCGGGCCCGTCGGGCGCGCTGCCGCGCAGGGCGGGGGCGTCCTCGGGGACGTAGGACCGGACGCGGTCCAGCTGGCGGCGTGAGATCAGCGGGCCCATCTGGGTCTTCTCGTCGGCAGGGTCTCCTACGACGACCGCGGCGAGGGCGTCGGCGAGCAGTGCGCGGACCTCGTCGTAGACCGGTTCCTGGACGAGGATGCGGGTGCGGGCGCAGCAGTCCTGGCCGGAGTTGTCGAGGAAGGAGAAGGGGTCGACGGCCGCGGTGAGGTCGGCGTCGGCGAAGACGATGTTGGGGCTCTTGCCGCCCAGTTCGAGGGTGACGCGCTTGAGCAGGGCGGAGCCCTTCGCCACCACCTGTCGACCCACGGCCGTTGACCCCGTGAAGACGATCTTCGCGACGCCGGGGTGCTCGACCAGGGCGTTCCCGGCGACCGGGCCGTGGCCGGGCAGCACCTGGAAGAGTCCCTCGGGAAGTCCGGCCTCCAGGGCCAGTGCGGCGAGGCGCAGGGCGGTCAGCGGGGTCGTCTCGGCGGGCTTGAGCAGCACCGCATTGCCGGCGGCGAGGGCGGGGGCGGTGCCCCAGGCGGCGATCGGCATGGGGAAGTTCCAGGGGGCGATGACGCCCACCACGCCGAGCGGTTCGAGGAACGTGACGTCCAGTCCCCCGGCCACCGGGATCTGGCGGCCGGTCAGCCGCTCCACTCCCCCGGCCGCGTAGTCCAGCAGGTCACGGACGTTGCCCGCCTCCCAGCGGGCGTTGCCGATGGTGTGCCCGGCCTCACGGACCTCCAGCCGGGCGAGTTCCTCACGGTGTTCGTCGACGGCGACGGAGAAGCGGCGCAGCAGGCGCGCGCGGTCGGCGGGGGCGAGGGCGGCCCACGTCACCTGCGCGGTGGCGGCCCGTGCCACGGCGGCGTCCACATCGGCCGGGCCCGCGGCCCCGACGGTGGCGACGATCTCTTCGGTGGCCGGGTTGAGTACCTGAAGTTCTTCGGACAAGAAGGGCCTCACATGCGTTCGAAGGAGCGCCGCAGCTCCCAGTCGGTGACCGCGGCGTCGAAGGCCTCCACCTCGACGCGCGCCATGTTGCGGTAGTGCGCGACGACCTCGTCGCCGAACGCGGCCTTGGCGAGGGGGCTGTTCTCCCACAGCTCGGCCGCCTCGCGCAGGGTGGTGGGGACGTGCTCGTAGTCGGCGGTGTAGGCGTTGCCGGGGCAGGGCTCGGGCAGCCGGAGCTTGTGCTCGATGCCGTACAGGCCCGCCGCCACCATGCCCGCGACCGCGAGGTGCGGGTTGACGTCGCCGCCGGGCAGGCGGTTCTCGAAGCGCAGTGAGCGGCCGTGGCCGACGACGCGCAGGGCGCAGGTGCGGTTGTCGTGGCCCCAGGCGACGGCGGTCGGTGCGAAGGAGCCGGGCTGGAAACGCTTGTAGGAGTTGATGTTCGGCGCGTACAGCAGCGAGAAGTCGCGCAGCGCGGCGAGCTGTCCGGCGAGGAAGTGGCGCATGGTCTCGGACATGCCGTGGCCGTCGGCCAGCACGTTGCCGCCGTCGGCGTCGGCGAGCGAGAGGTGGATGTGGCAGGAGTTGCCCTCGCGCTCGTTGTACTTGGCCATGAAGGTGATCGACACGCCCTCCTGCGCGGCGATCTCCTTGGCGCCGGTCTTGTAGACCGCGTGCTGGTCGCAGGTGACGAGGGCCTCGTCGTAGCGGAAGACGATCTCGTGCTGGCCTGGGTTGCACTCGCCCTTGGCGGACTCGACGGTGAGCCCGGCGGCCGCCATGTCGTTGCGCAGGCGGCGCAGCAGGGGCTCGATGCGGCCGGTGCCGAGGATGGAGTAGTCGATGTTGTACTGGTTGGCGGGGGTCAGCGCGCGGTAGTTCGCGTCCCAGGCCGCCTCGTAGGTGTCCTTGAAGACGATGAACTCCAGCTCGGTGCCGACCTGGGCGATCCAGCCGTGTTCGGCGAGGCGGTCGAGCTGACGCCGCAGGATCTGGCGGGGCGCGGCGGCGACGGGGGTGCCGTCCTCCCAGGCGAGGTCGGCGACGACCATGGCCGTTCCCGGGTTCCAGGGCACCCGGCGCAGCGTGGTCATGTCGGGGTGCATGGCGAAGTCGCCGTAGCCCCGGTCCCAGGAGGACATGGCGTAGCCGTCGACGGTGTTCATGTCTGCGTCGACGGCGAGGAGGTAGTTGCAGCCCTCGGTGCCGTGCCGCAGGACCTCGTCGAGGAAGAACCGCGCGGCGAACCGCTTGCCCTGGAGCCGTCCTTGCATGTCCGGGAAGGCCAGGACGACGGTGTCGATCTCACCGGCGGCGACGAGGGCGTGCAGTTCCTCGACGCCGAGCGGCGGTGTGCGGTCTGCCACGGGAAAGCCTCCTTAAGGCTTCTTGGGTCAGCCGGGAGCCATAAGGTATTGCCGAGAACCATTGCTTGGGAAGGGGGCACGGCGGTGCCGGAACAGATGGCGGACGCGGCGGACGGGCTGACGCCGGTGCTGCGCCCCGTGCGGGCGGGCAACGGCTTCGAGGAGGCCCTGGAGCAGATCCTCCAGGTCGTGCGGCTGGGTCTGGTGCCGGCCGGCGGACGGCTGCCCGCCGAACGGGAGCTGGCCGAGCGGCTCGGGATCAGCCGGGTGACGCTGCGCGAGGTCCTCAAGGTGCTCCAGGACCAGGGCCTGGTGGAGTCGCGGCGGGGCCGCTACGGCGGAACGTTCGTGCTGGCGCGCGCCGACGGCGGCGGCGAGGACGAGCTGCGGCGCCGGGTCGCCGGGGTGGACGTGGAGGACGTGCTGCGCTTCCGCGAGGTGCTGGAGGTGGGCGCGGTCGAGCTGTGCGCGGCGCACGGTCTGACCGAGGAGCGCGCCGCCCGGCTGCGCGAGGCCCTGGCCCGCACCCATGACGCGCCCCTGACGGACTACCGGCGCCTGGACACCCTGCTCCACCTCACGCTCGCCGAGCTGTCCGGCTCCCCCTCGCTGACCGCCCAGTACGCGGCCGTGCGGGCCGGGGTGAACGACCTGCTCGACTGCATCCCGCTGCTGGTGCGCAACCTGGAACACTCCCAGCGCCAGCACACCGCACTGGTCGAGGCGGTGCTCGACGGGGACGCGGACGCGGCACGGGAGATCATGCGCGAGCACTGCGCGGGGACGGCGGCCCTGCTGCGAGGATTCCTCACGTGAGCACGGCTGCGCCGAAAAGGTACACGGACGGTCCATTGAGGACCTGGGAGACGAGGGTCCATGCGGACCTGGGATTCGACGTCCACTGAGGACCTGGAAGACGGCGGTCCATTGAGGACCTGGAAGACGGCGGTCCATGAGGACCTGGGATACGACGGTCCATGAGGACCTGGGAGACGGTCGATGGACGACCTGGGAGGGCGCATGGCGGACAGACCGCTGATCGGGATCAGTACGTATCTGGAGTCCGGTGTGCGCTGGGGGGTGTGGGAGCTGCCGGCGGCCCTGCTGCCGGCCGGCTACGCCGGTCTCGTCCAGCGCGCGGGCGGCCTCGCGGCGATGCTGCCGCCGGACGAGCCGGACCTGGCCGCCGCCGCCGTCGCCCGCCTCGACGGCCTGGTGATCGCGGGCGGCCCCGATGTCGACCCGGCACGCTACGGCGCCGACCGCGACCCGCGCACCGGCCCGCCCGCGCATGCCCGCGACGCCTGGGAACTGGCCCTGATCGACGCCGCGTTGAGCGCCCGCCTGCCCCTTCTGGGCGTCTGCCGGGGCATGCAGCTCCTCAATGTCGCCCTCGGGGGCACCCTGACCCAGCACATCGACGGCCACGCCGAGGTCCCCGGCGTCTTCGGCCGCCATCGGGTCGAGCCGGTCCCGGGCACCCTGTACGCCGGGACGGTGCCGGAGGAGACCGCCGTACCGACCTACCACCACCAGTCGGTCGACCGCCTGGGCATCGGCCTGATCCCCTCCGCCCACGCCCCCGACGGCACGGTGGAGGCCGTCGAGCTGCCCGCCCCGCACTGGGCCCTCGGCGTCCAGTGGCACCCGGAGATGGGTGAGGACCTGAGGGTGATGCGGGCGCTGGTCGCGGCGGCGGGTGCCTGACCAGCGGTCGGGCGGGGTCCTGACCAGCGGTCCGGCGGGGTCCTGACCAGCGGTCCGGCGGGGTCCTGACCAGCGGTCCGGCGGGGTCCTGACCAGCGGTCCGGCGGCTCCCTTCGTGCACCGCGGCGGGCAGCAGGGGCTTGACGCCCGTCGTCGGGCTGCCGCCGTACATGGTTGCTCGCGCAGTTCCCCGCGCCCCCGACGGGAGCGTTGCCCCGCCGCCGTCAAGGGGCGCGGGGAACTGCGCGAACGGCCACGGCGAACGGAAACGCGGCAACCCGCCCGATGCGGGCCCGGCCGGCGGCCACCGGGGCCTGGCGCCCGCCCGGCCCGGACGTGGCCCCGCTGCCTACCCCCGCGTCAGCGACAGCAGCTCCCGGGCCGGTCCCACCGGCCGGTGCCCGGTCGGCCACACCGCCCGCAGGTCACGGGCCAGGGCGACGCCGTCGACCGGCACACTCACCAGCCGCCGCATCGCCAGTTCCTCGCGCACGGCCAGTTCGCTCAGCACCGCCGGACCGGCGCCGCTGACCGCCGACGCCTTCACCGCCGTGGTGGACGACAGCTCGATGAGCGGGCGGGCCAGGCCGCCCAGCGCCGTGTCCAGGACCTGACGGGTGCCGGAGCCCTTCTCCCGCAGGATCAACGGCGTCGCCGCCAGCTCGGATGCCTCCAGCGGCCGCCTGCGACGGGCCCAGGGGTGGCCGGGGGACGTCACCACTATCAGCTGGTCGTGGGCGATGACCACGGAGTCCAGCCCGGTCGGCACCGTGAGCCCCTCCACGAAGCCCAGGTCCGCCTCGTCGGACAGCAGCAGCTCGGCCACGACCGTCGAGTTGCCGGCCTGCAACGACACCGCCGTGTCCGGCCGCTGCGCGCGCAGCGCCAGCAGCCAGCCCGGCAGCAGGTACTCGGCGATCGTCATGCTCGCGGCGACCCGGAGGCGGGAGTCGCGCCGGTCCCGCAGTGCCTGCGCACCCACGTCGAAGGCCTCGGCCGCCTCCACCACCCGACGCGCCCAGTCGGTCACCAGCGCGCCCGCGTCCGTGAGCCGGGAGCCGCGCGGCGAACGGTCCACCAGGGCCACGCCGAGCTGACGTTCCATGGAACGGACCCGGCTGCTCGCGGCGGGCTGGGTGATGCCGACCTCGCGCGCCGCCGCGCCGAGACTGCCCAGCCGGGCGACGGCCAGCAGCAGCTCCAGGGCGCCCAGGTCAGGCACCCGGTGCGCCAGCGAACCCGCGCCCGGTCGTGTGTCCCCGTCCCGCCCATTGCTGCTGCTCATAACCCCACCTTATGTCGTGATAGAGACATAGCCCCTGGTCGAGGCAGCGAGACGGCCGGAAGGTGGGCGTCATGGTCACCGCCGCCCAGCCCCTCTCCCCCGCGCCCACCCCGCGCGTCGAGCACGCTCCCGCATCGCCCGTCACCCGGGGGAACTCCCCCGCATCGTCAGTCGGACGCCACACGCAGGCACCCGCGACCCGCCACCGGGCGTCCCCCACCCCGTACCCGGCCACGCCCCGCCGCCCCCGGGCCGCCGCCGTCCGCCACCTCGGCCCGAACTGGTACGCCACCGTCATGGGCACGGCCATGGTCGCCACCGCGCTCCCGGGGCAGCTCCCCGCCCTGCGCCCGCTGCGCGCCGCCGTCTGGGCGCTCGCCCTCGCCCTGCTCGTCGTGCTGCTGGCCGCCCGCGCCCTGCACTGGCGCCACCACCGCGACCAGGCCCGCGCCCACCTGCTCGACCCGGCGGTCGTGCCGTTCTACGGCTGCCTCTCGATGGGCCTGCTGGCCGTCGGCGGCGGCGCGATGACGGCGGGGCGGGACTGGATCGGCCCCGAGGCGGCCCTCGCGCTGGACGCGGTGCTGTTCAGCGCCGGTACGGCCGTGGGGCTGGCCGCGGCCGTCGCCGTCCCGTTCCTGATGGCCGTACGCCACCGGGTGACCGTGGAGCAGGCCACGCCGGTGTGGCTGCTGCCGCTGGTGGCGCCCATGGTGTCGGCGGCACTGGGCCCGCTGCTGGTGCCGCATCTGCCGCCGGGGCAGGCCCGCGAGACGCTGCTGCTGGGCTGCTTCGCGCTGTTCGGGCTGAGCCTGCTGGCCACGCTGGTGATGCTGCCGCTGGTGTTCGCCCGCCTGCTCACGGGCGGCCCGCTGCCGCTCGCCCTGACCCCGACGCTGTTCCTGGTGCTCGGTCCGCTGGGCCAGTCGACCACCGCCGTCGGCCACTTCGCCGACGCGGCCCCGGGCGTGGTGCCCGCCCCGTACGCCGACGGCTTCGCGCTCCTCGCGGTCCTCTACGGCGTCCCGGTCATGGGCTTCGCGCTGCTGTGGCTGGGCCTGGCCATCGTGCACGTGATGCGGGCCCGGCGGCACGGGATGGGCTTCGCGATGACCTGGTGGGCGTTCACCTTCCCGGTGGGCACCTGTGTCACGGGCGCCGAGTCCCTGGCCCGGCACACCGGTCTCCTCGCCTACGACGCCCTCGCCGCGGTCCTCTACGCCGTCGTGCTCGCCGCCTGGGCGGCCGCGGCGGCCGGGACCGTACGGGGACTGCTCAGCGGAGAGCTGCTCGCAGGGCCTCGCCCAGCATCCGGGGCGCCGTCGCCAGCGACGGCCCGTACCAGGTGAGGTGCCGGCCGTCGACGAGCGCGCAGGGCAGTCCGGGGAACGCCTCGGGGCCGTCGTCGGCGGTGAAGCGATAGGGCTCGTCCGGCAGGACCACGACGTCCGGGGCCGCGGCCCGCAGCTCCTCCAGCGGGACGCGCGGATACCGCTCCGCGTGCCCCGCGTAGAGGTGGCCGACGCCGAGGCGGGCCAGGACGTCGCCCGCGAAGGTGTCCCGGCCCAGCACCATCCAGGGCCGCCGCCAGATCGGCACCACGGCGGTCGTCCCGCCGGGCAGGGCGGGCGGTGCGGCCCAGGCGGCCTCGGCCTCGTCCAGCCAGCGCGGCCGGCCCGGTGCCCCGCAGGCGCGCAGCACCCGCTCCAGCTCGCCGAAGGCCTGCGGCACGTCACGCACCTCGGTGACCAGCACCTCGACGCCCGCGGCGCGCAGGGCGGTCAGGTCGGGCTCGCGGTTCTCCTCCTCGTTGGCGAGGACGAGGTCGGGGCGCAGGCCGATGATCCGGTCCAGCGCGGGGTTCTTGGTGCCGCCGATCCGGGTGACGCCGAGGTCCGCCGGACGACTGCACCAGTCGGTGGCGCCGACCAGCACACCGGGCAGGGACACGGCCACGGCCTCGGTCAGGGACGGTACGAGAGAGACGACGCGCACTAGTGCCCCGGCAGGCAGCGTTTGCCCGTCAAGGAGCGGCGTCCGGCGCGTGCTCTCGGTGTGCCGGGTGCAGGCCCTCGTACTGGATGTACTTGGGTCTGTGCCCGGTGCGGCGAGAGGGCGTGCCGGGCGTCGCGACGGGGCGAACGTTGCCTGTCGGGGCACTAGCGGGGCCGGTCCTCTACGGCCTCGATGTGCTCGGCGACCGCGACCACGATCACCCGGGTCTCCGGCCCGGTCGCCCGCCAGCGGTGGCGCACCCCGCCGGTCAGGTAGAGGGTGTCGCCGCGGCCCAGCCGGTAGGCGCGGCCCTCCGCCTCGATCTCCGCACCGCCGTCGGCGACATACAGCAACTGGTCGTTGCGGTACTGGAATTCACGGCCCGCGTCATGGTCGCCGGTGTACTCCGAGGCATGCATCTGGTGATGGCCGCGCACCAGGGAACGCCCCTGCGGCGCGGGGCCCTGCTCGGGGTCCTCGGCGCGCACGACGTCGACGCTGCACGCCGGGTCGGCCGCCGCGAGGAGTTCGACGGCCGTGGTGCGCAGGGCGTCGGCGAGCTTCTCCAGGGAGGCGGTGCTGGGCCGGGCCCGGTCGTTCTCGATCTGGCTCAGGAAGGGCACCGACAGGCCGCTGCGTTCGGCCACGACGGCGAGGGTGAGCTCCAGCGCCCGGCGACGTCGCCGCACGGCCGCACCCACGCGCAGAGGCTGCTCTTTGTGGTCGCCCATCGCTCCGGCTCCCTCCTTCGCTCGTCTTCGTTCATCGGCCGGTCACCGTCGCGCCGCTCCCGGTGGATTCTCCTGATGACTTCTCTGCACCCTACGCATGTTCGGCAAACCGTTTCATGCGGCCGTCACATCGCCGACACATTGTCCGAGCTACGACCCCTCAGTTCGCGCCAGCGGACAGCCGCGCTCCGCATCCGCCCGACCCCGTTCCGTGCGGATTCCAGGCGCTTCGCGCGGCCCGGACCCGAACTCGGGGCCCCGTCCGGCGCGTTCACAGGCCCCTACGTGGCTCTGCGTGGTTGTCCGGATCCATGTGGTGGCCGTACGGCGGAAATGTCGAGCATTTCTGTGGCGGCACACGACTGCTGCGCCGAAGGGTTCCTGTCGGTGGTGTACGGCATGATGCGAGGCGTGACCGGACGACTGATGCTCCTCGACACCGCCTCGCTCTATTTCCGCGCCTACTTCGGCGTCCCGGAGTCCGTGAAGGCCCCGGACGGCACTCCGGTGAACGCCGTACGCGGGCTGCTGGAGTTCATCGACCGCCTGGTGCGGGACCACCGCCCGGACCAGCTGGTGGCCTGCATGGACGCCGACTGGCGACCGCAGTGGCGGGTCGAGCTGATCCCGTCGTACAAGGCGCACCGGGTCGCCGAGGAGCACGACGCCGGGCCGGACGAGGAGGAGGTGCCGGACACCCTCTCCCCGCAGGTGCCGGTGATCGAGGAGGTCCTGGACGCGATCGGCATCGCGCGCGTGGGCGTCGCGCGCTACGAGGCCGACGACGTGATCGGCACGTTCACCGCACGCGCCGAGGGCCCGGTCGACATCGTCACCGGCGACCGCGACCTCTACCAGCTGGTCGACGACACGCGCGGAGTGCGCGTGCTCTATCCCCTCAAGGGCGTCGGCATGCTCCAGCTCACGGACGAGGCGGTGCTGCGCGAGAAGTACGGCGTCGACGGTCCCGGCTACGCCGACCTGGCCCTGCTGCGCGGCGACCCCAGCGACGGGCTGCCCGGCGTGCCCGGCATCGGGGAGAAGACGGCCGCGAAGCTGCTCGCGGAGTTCGGCGACCTCGCCGGGATCATGGCCGCGGTGGGTGACCCGAGGGCGAAGCTGACACCGACGCAGCGCAAGCGGCTCACCGAGGCGGGGCCGTATCTCGCGGTCGCCCCGAAGGTGGTGCGGGTCGCGGACGACGTGCCCCTGCCGGACGTGGATCCGGCCCTGCCGCGCACCCCGCGCGACCCGGCGGCGGTGGCGGAGCTGGGTAGCCGCTGGGGACTGGGGAACTCGTTGCACCGGCTGCTGCTCACCCTGGGCGCGTGAGACCTGCCGGTGCTCATATGGGCCGCCGGTCGGACACATGTCAGGGGGCGTGGTGCTAACTTAGGTATGCCTAAGCAAGGGAACGCAGGGAGGCCGCCATGGCACTACGTCCGGCCCGCGGGGCACGGAAGCCCCACTCCGCGCAGGTCGTCCGCACCGAGCGGCTGACCCCGCACCTGCAACGCGTGGTGCTCGGTGGTGACGGCCTCGCCGAATTCTCGGTGGGCACCCACACCGACCACTACGTGAAACTGCTGTTCCCGGCCGAGGGCGTGAGCTATCCCGAGCCGTACGACCTCCAGCGCATCCGCGAGGAGTTCCCGCGCGAGCAGTGGCCCGTGACCCGTACGTACACCGTGCGTGCCTGGGACCCCGAGGTGCGCGAGCTGACCCTGGACTTCGTGGTCCACGGCGACGAGGGCCTGGCCGGCCCCTGGGCGATCCGGGTGCGGCCCGGCGAGACCGTGCGCTTCCTGGGCCCCGGCGGCGCCTACGCCCCCGACCCGACGGCCGACTGGCATCTGCTCGTCGGCGACGAGAGCGCCCTGCCCGCCATCGCCGCCGCCCTGGAGGCACTGCCCGACGACGCCGATGTGCGCGCCTTCGTGGAGATCTCCGGGCCCGAGGAGGAGCTGAAGATCGACGCCGTCGCGGAGGTCGTCTGGCTGCACCGCGACGGCCGGCGCATCGGCGAGGCGCTGATCGAGGCGGTCCGCTCGCTGGACTGGCCCGAGGGCCGGCCGCACGCCTTCGTGCACGGCGAGGCGAGCTGGGTGAAGCAGCTGCGGCACCTGCTGCGGGTCGAACGGGGCATCCCCCGCGAGGACCTGTCCATCTCCGGCTACTGGCGTCTCGGCCACGACGAGGACGGCTGGCAGGCCTCCAAGCGGGAGTGGAACGAGCGCATCGAGCGCGAGCAGGAGGGGGCGGCACCGGCCGCGTGAGCAGGGCGAAGCGGCGGTACCCGGCACGGGTGCCGCCGCTTCGGCGTTCTCAGGGGGCGCATCCGGGCTCCGGCGGGACAACCACCTGAGCGTCGTGAGGACTTGGGCGCGTAGGTGACACGGACGCGTCATGCAGGTGAAACAGGCCGTCCCTAATTTCTGTCGCCCGACAGGAAATGGGTTCCGCCCCGCACCGCGACCCGTACGACGCCCTCCCCCTCCCGCCGAAGGCAGGTGCCGCCGTGACCACCACCGCCCCCTCCGACCTGCGCCCCGACCCACCCGGGCCCGGCTCCGGCCGCCCCGCGCCCGACCGCTCCCTCGCCGAGTTCGGCTACCGCCAGGAACTGCACCGCAGCCTCGGCCGGTACGCCTCGTTCGCGGCCGGGTTCTCCTTCATCTCGGTCCTGACGACCGTCTTCCAGTTCTTCGCGTTCGGGTTCGCCTTCGGCGGCCCGGTCTTCTTCTGGGCCTGGCCGGCCGTGCTCGCCGGGCAGTTCCTCGTGGCGGCGTGCTTCGCGGAGCTGGCCGCGCGCTACCCGATCTCGGGCGCGATCTACCAGTGGTCGACACGGCTGTCGAACGCCGCCTTCGGCTGGTTCGCCGGCTGGATCATGGTGATCGGCCAGATCGTGGTCGTCGCGGCGGCCGCCCTCGCGCTCCAGATGGTGCTGCCCGCCCTGTGGTCCGGCTTCCAGCTGATCGGTGACGACCCGGCGCCCACCTCCCCCGACGGCGCGGCGAACGCGGCCGTGCTGGGCGTCGTCCTGCTCGCCCTGACCACCCTGGTCAACGTCGTCGACAACCGCGTGCTCTCACTGATCAACCGCGTCGGCGTCACCGCCGAGATCATCGGGGCCGTCCTCATCGTCGTCCTGCTGCTCACCCACTCCGAGCGCGACCCCGGCATCACCTTCCACACCGGCGGCGGTGACCTCAGCGGCGCGCTGCTGGTGGGCTCGTTCACGGCGGCGTACGTGCTCATCGGGTTCGACAGCGCGGGCGAGATGAGCGAGGAGACCCGCGACCCGAGGCGCACCGCGCCGCGCACGATCCTCACCGCGCTCGGCGCGGCGGGCCTGCTGGGCGGACTGATCGTGCTGGGCGGACTGCTCGCCGCGCCCAGCCTCACCGACGGCCGCCTGGCCGTGGACGGGCTCTCCTACGTCCTGACCAGCAGCCTGGGCGACGGGGTCGGCCGGGTGCTGCTGGCCGACGTGGTGGTCGCCATCGCGGTGGCGACCCTGGCGATCCAGACCTCGGCCTCCCGCATGCTGTTCTCGATGGCCCGCGACGGCCAACTCCCCTTCTCCGGCCGCCTCGCCCATGTCAACCCGCGCACCGGCATGCCCGGCGCCCCCGCGACGGTCGTCGGCGTCCTCGCGGCGGCACTGCTCCTGCTCAACTTCGCCTCCCCCGAGGCGTTCCTGGCCATCGGCACCACCTGCATCGCCCTGCTGTACCTGGCCTACGCGATGGTCACCGGCCCGCTCCTGCTGACCCGCCTGCGCGGCCGCTTCCCGGCGGGCGGCACGGACGAACGCGGCGCCCCGCTGTTCTCCCTGGGCCGCTGGGGCGTCCCGGTCACCGCGCTCGCCGTGCTCTACGGCCTGTTCATGACCGTCAACCTGGCCTGGCCCCGCGCCGAGGTGTACGACCCGGCGGGCGGGCACTGGTACTTCCAGTGGTTCACCCTGCTGTTCCTGGCTGTCACCGTCGCCGCGGGCGTGGCCTTCCGCGCGTACCGCAGAGGTACGACGGCCTCCGCGACGCTCGCTGAGCCGGAGCCCGGGACGGAGCCGGAGACGGGGACGGAGCCGAAGCCGGAGACGGGGACCGAGACGGCGACGGCGACGGGGACGGGGACCGAGACGGGGACGGGGACCGAGACGGTGAAGGTCTAAGGGCTGTCGTCCGAACGACAGCCCCAAGGTCGACGCCCGACCGGCAACCGCTGGTCAGTCGCCGCGCACGCGGGCGTGCAGATGCATGTCGTGCCAACCGTCCGCGTGCAGGCCCGAGCTGCGCTTGGTGCCTTCGAGGAGGAAACCCGACTTGGCGGCGACACGGCAGGATCCCTCGTTGGCCACGGCGTGCAGCAGTTCCAGGCGCTGCAGGCCGATGTCCTCAAGGGCCCAGTGGGACAGGGCGGTGGTGGCCCGCGCGGCGACGCCCCGTCCGCGGGCCGCCGCCGTGGTCCAGTAGGCGACCTCGGCGACACCCTCGTCGAGGCGTATCTCGCGCAGGGCCACCCTGCCCAGAAGCCGCTCACCGCCCGGCTCGACGACGGCCCACTGCGCGGAGGACTCCTCCACCCAGTCGGTGATCCACTCCCCGATCCACTCACGCACCTCCTCCACCGACTCAGCGGCCCGCAGATGCCAGCGGTGGATCAGCGGGTCCTGGAAAGCGGCGTGCACCGCCGGCGCGTCCGAGTCCAGCCAGGGGCGCAGCAGCAGGCCGTCGCCGGTGTCGAGCGTGGGCTGCGGCATGCAGGCGAGGGTTCCGGCGGGCAGGACCGGGCGGGTGAGATAGGGCATGATCGCCATCCTGCCAAGGCGCCACGGCCGGTCCAACGGGTTTAACAGCCGCCCCCTCCGCCGCTTCAGTGGCTCCGCCGGGTCCTGCCCGCCAACGGCTCCGCCGGGTCCGGCGCGTCAGGGGCTTCGTGGGGGCGACGTAGGCTTGCCTGACCATGAGCCGCCGTCGTCCGCACCCGCCCTCCCCGCTGCCGCAGCGCGACGGCGTGGATCCGGTGCGGGTGCGGCTGCCGGGCGAGGGCGAATGGGCCACCGTCGGCGAGCACCTGGTGGACCGGCTGTCCGGCGCGGGCGCCGGGGTCGTACGCGGGATGCTGGACGACGGACTGGTCGTGGGCGCGGACGGCCGCCCCGTGGCCGCGGACGCGGCCTATGTGCCCGGCATGTACGTGTGGTTCCACCGCGAGCTCGCCCCCGAGGTGCCGGTGCCGTTCCCGGTGGAGGTCGTCCACCGGGACGAGCACATCGTCGTCGCGGACAAGCCGCACTTCCTCGCCACCACCCCGCGCGGCTCACACATCACCCAGACCGTGCTGGCCCGGCTCCGTCACGATCTGGGCATCCCGGCGCTGAGCGCGGCACATCGTCTGGACCGGCTGACGGCCGGCCTGGTGCTGTTCACCGTACGGCCCGAGGAGCGCGGCGCGTATCAGACGCTGTTCCGCGACCGCCTGGTGCACAAGGAGTACGAGGCGGTCGCGCCCTACGACCCCGGGCTCGAACTCCCGCGCACGGTGCGCAGTCGCATCGTGAAGGAGCGCGGGGTGCTCACCGCCCAGGAGGTCGAGGGCGAGCCGAACGCGGTCAGCCGGATCGAGCTGGCCGAGTGGCGCGGTGAGGGCCCGGCCCGGTACCGGCTGCTGCCCGCCACCGGGCAGACCCATCAGCTGCGGGTGCATATGACCGCGCTCGGCCTGCCGATCCTCGGCGACCCGCTGTATCCAGAGCCGGGCCCGCCCGTGCCGGCCGGTGACTTCCGCCGCCCGCTACAACTGCTCGCGCGTGCAATGGAGTTCACCGACCCGGTCACGGGCGCGAACCATCGCTTCGTCAGCGGCCGACAGCTCACCGCATGGACGTCGTACGCCGACTGGGCCGGTTTGTAGCGCTGCGGGAGCCCGGGTCAGTCGCCCCGCCACCACCGCAGCAACCGCTGCCACATCCCGGGGCGTCCGGCCGGTACGGGCGTGGGGGCCTGGGCGGGCGGCGCGGGCTGGGGCTGAGGTTGCAACTGGGACTGGGACTGGGACTGCGGCTGGGGCTGGGGCTGGGCGGCGGGGGCCTGCTGGGGCGCGGGCGGGCCGACCTGCCAGGCGGGCCGCTGCGGCGGGAGCGGCCGGATCGACGGCTTCTCCATGATGTCCTGCTGGGCCTTCGGCGCGAACTGCACCGGCAGCGACACGAGATGGCGGGAGGCGATGGACTCGGTCCAGCGCAACTCCTCCTCCTCGACGTCGAGTTCGACGTCCGGCAGCCGCATCAGCAGCGCGTCCACGCCCACGTCGGCGATGGCACGGCCGATGTCCTGGCCGGGGCATTCGTGCGGGCCGCCGCCGAAGGACAGGTGCGAGCGGTTGCCCTGCATGTTGACCGCCAGGTCGGGCCGCACCCGCGGGTCGACATTGCCGGGGGCGGGCGCGAACAGCAGCCCGTCGCCGCGCCGGATGCGCTGGCCGCCCAGCTCGGTGTCCGCCTTGGCGAAGTAGGCGAAGACGGTGCTGAACGGCGGTTCGTCCCAGAGGGACTGCTCGACCGCCTCGGGCACGGTCATCTGGCCGCCGTTGAGCTGCGCGCGGAAGCGCGGGTCGGTCAGCACCATGCGGATCGCGTTGGACAGCAGATTGACGGTGGCCTCGTAGGCGGCGTAGAGGACCACCCGCAGGTGCTCGCGGACCTCGTCGTCGGTCAGCCGGGCCGGGTGCATGATGAGGAAGCTGGTGAAGTCGTCGTCGGGCCGGGCGCGGCGGCGGGTGGTGAGCCGGCCGAGCGCGTCCATGACGTAGGCGTTGCTGGCGATGGCCGTCTCGGTGCCCTTGAGCGCGTCGCGGGCGGAGTGCACGAGCCGGTCGTTGTACTCCTCGGGCATGCCGAGGACCTCGCACATGACGGCCATCGGCAGGTGCTCGGCGAACTGACCGACGAGGTCGGCGCTGCCCTCCTCGCAGAAGCCGTTGACCAGCCGCTGGGTGTAGCGGTTGATGTGCCGGCGCAGGCCGCGGTGGTCGATGGTGGACATGGCACCGGTGACCGCGCCGCGCAGCCGCAGGTGCTCGTCGCCCTCGGCGTGGGAGCAGATGGGCTGCCAGGCGATGTGCGGCATGAGCGGGTGGTCGGGCTTGACCATGCCCTCCAGCAGCGGGGTCCAGATGCGGCTGTCCCGGGTGTACTGCGAGGGCGTGCGCACCATGTGCAGGTTCTCGGCGTGGCCGAGCACCACCCAGACCGGCACGTCCTCGTGGAGCAGCGCGGGGGCGACGGGCCCGTGGTCGTCCCGCAGCTTCTCGTACAGCTCGCCGAGGTCCGCCGCGCCGGGGCCGTAGAGCCGTTGGAGGCCGCCGGGGCCGATGCCGTGGGCGGGGCAGCCGGGGGGCGGGGCGAGGTGGGTCGGGTCGTCCGTTCCGGTCGGTGCGTGGGGTTCAGGCGTCACTGTGGAGGCTCCGAAGCTGGTGGATCAGGTGTCGGGGGATTCGGGACGGGTGGGGGCCGTGCGTGTGGGGGATGCGGGCGGGCGCGGATGGATCGCCGTGTGGGCGCGTCCGGTTTCGCGGCGGCCCAGGGGTCAGGTGAGCGCGCCGGTCAGGGCGAGGTCGTGCAGGAACCGCATCAGCGTCATCAGGGCGTCCCGGCTGGAGGCGCGGCGGCGCGCGTCGATCTCCATGATCGGGATCTCCTCGGGCAGGTCGAGGGCGGTGCGCAGCTCGTCCATGGGGTATCGGGGCGCGTCCGGGAAGGAGTTGATGGCGACCACGAACGGCACGCCGCGTTCCTCCAGCCGCCCTATGACGTCGAAACTGACCTCCAGCCGCCGGGTATCGACCAGCACGACCGCACCGAGCGCCCCCTCGAACAGGCCGTTCCACAGGAACCAGAAGCGTTCCTGGCCGGGGGTGCCGAAGAGGTAGAGGACCAGTTGGTCGCTGACGCTGATACGGCCGAAGTCCATGGCCACGGTGGTGGCGGTCTTGGTCTCGGAGCCGTAGTTGTCGTCGACCCCGACGCCGGCCTGCGTCATGGTCTCCTCGGTGGTCAGCGGCCTGATCTCACTCACCGAGCCGACCATCGTGGTCTTGCCGACCCCGAAGCCGCCCACGATCACGATCTTCACCGCCGCCTGGGCCGTGTGCGGCAGATGGTCCTCGGTGCGTGGGCCGGGAATGGTGTCAGAGCTTTTGAAGTCCATGCATCACCGCTTCGAGGAGGGAACGGTCGGCGAGCGACTTGCGGACGACGGGGACGCGCGCCTGGACCAGTTCGGCCGCCAGCATCTCGGTGAGCAGCACGGTCACCACACTGAACGGCAGGCTGAGATAGGCCGACAGCTCGGCCACTGACAGAGGGGCGGCGCACAGCCGGAGCACCGCCGCCTGTTCCGGGGTGGTCGACGGCGACGGCTCGGCGTGCGCCACGATTAACGTGACCAGGTCGAGCTCCGCGCGCCCGCCGTCCGCGCCGCCGATGACGAACAGCCTTTCGGGGTTGGGGCGTTCGCCCTCCTTGCCGGAGGACGGGGGCGGGGCGGACTCGGGCTCGGGCTCGGAGGTGCGTCGCTGGCGTTGCGGAGGCGTCATACGGTCTGCCCGTTGCGTCGGGGCGGACTCGTCAGATGGGCGCCGATCCGGACGACGAGGTCGCGCATCCGGGCACTCATCATGCTGGGGTCGCAGATCATGTCGGCGAGGACGGCGAGGTAGGCGTTGGCACCGGCCGCCATCATGTAGAAGTAGCCGCGGTCGACCTCGATGAGCACCATGTTCATCTCCCCTTCGCTGGTGGGGATCTCCTGAGCCACCGCGTTCGCCAGGCTTTGCAGTCCCGCGCACGCCGCGGCGACCCGGTCCGCGGTGTCGGGGTCGCCGCCGTGCCGGGCGATGCGCAGTCCGTCGGCGGAGAGCACCACGATCATGGCGACGCCCGGTACGCCGTCGGCGAGCTCCTTGAGCATCCAGTCGAAGTTCGCTCGCTGCTGGATCACTTGAGATCCCCCTCGTCGTCGGCCTCGCTGCGGGCCGGGTCATCGATCAGATGGGTGTATGCGGTGGGGTTGCGGGTGAACGCGGTGGGGTGTTCGCCGGGAGCGGCGACCTTCTTCAGTCCCTCCCAGAAGGCCTCGAACGCCACCCCGGGAGCGGGCTGGTCGTCCTTCTTGCGGGCCGGTTCGGCCTTGAGCTCCGACCACTGGGGTCCGGGATCGCGCCCTTCGCGCAGGGCGCGCTCGGCGGCGGCCTGTTCGGCGAGGCGCTGGCTGAGCGGGGTCCTGACCCGGCTGCGGCGCTGCGGCAGGCCGCCCGCGGTCCACTCGGTGACCTCGGGAACCTCGTCCTCCATGGAGACCGTCGCGGGGATGCGGGGGCTGGTGGGGCGGCGCTTCTTGGCCGGGCGCTTGGGCCCTTCGAGCGCGTCGATCGCCTGGGGCAGGGCGGTGGCTCCGATGCCGTGCGCGAGGCCGACGCCGGGCTCGGTGGTCATCATGTCGCTGGGCACGATGAGCACCGCGCGGACGCCGCCGTAGGCCGAACTGCGCAGCGACACCTGCATGTTGAACGTCGAGCACAGCCGGCCGACGACGGCGAGGCCGAGGCGGGGGCTGTCGCCGAGCTCCTGGAGGTCGACACCGGCCTTGGCGCGCTCCAGCATGCCCTCGGCTCTCGCGCGGGCCTCCTCGCTGAGGCTGACGCCGCCGTCCTCGATCTCGATGGCGACACCGGTCTGCACCTCGAACGCGGTGACGTGGACCTTGGTCTGCGGCGGGGAGTAGCGGGTGGCGTTGTCGAGCAGCTCGGCGCAGGCATGGATGACGGGCTCGACGGCGGTGCCCTTGATGTTGACCTTGGCGATGTTGTCGAGCGAGATGCGCCGGAACTCCAGGATCCGGGACATGGCGCCGCGCAGCACGCTGTAGAGGGCGACGGGCTTGGGCCACTGGCGGCTGGGGCGGCCGCCGCCGAGGACGCCGATGGAGTCGGCGAGGCGGCCGATCAGCGCGTTGCCGTGGTCGATGCGCAGCAGGTCGTCGAAGACCTCGGGGTTACGGCCGTGGTCCTCCTCCATCTCGCGCAGTTCCGCGGCCTGCTGGTGGATGATCGCCTGGACGCGCCGGGCGACGTTGACGAAGGAGCGCTGGGCGGAGTCGCGCAGCGCTTCCTCGTGGTCCACGATCCGCACCATGTGAAAGATGAGATGGCGCTCGGCCTCGCTCAGGTCCCGGTAGGAGGGGTCGATGTCGCCTAGGTCGCGCATCACCTCACCGGGGGAGTTACCCACACGCAGCCGGTGGATGGCCGCGGGCACGACCTCCCGGCCGAGCCGGACCATCCGGGCGTCGCGGGCGGCGAGGCGCTGTTCCAGATACGCGCTGTGACTGGCGTGCTCGGCGCGCAGCTCGCGCACCGTGCGGCCGCGGCGCACGGCCTCGGCTCCGGTCAGGATCACCAGCAGGGTGGCGATGCCACCGCACACGGCGACCGCGTTCTGCGCCGGCCGCGCGACGAGTGCCACGGCGGCGCCGGTTGCCACGGCCATGACTATCGCCGGGAGCAACAGCACGCGGGCGAAGGGGAGTTCGCGGCGTACGGGTGGGGTCTGGACACTCACCATGTGGGCCCTCTGAAACGAATCGGCTGGTACGCGGGGGTGCTTGCAGCGGGGTACGTCATGGAACTGTCGGGATCTAAGGGAGTTTTGGGAACAAGCGCACGAATACATCTCAACTCGGCGCGCTGCGGGCGAGCTTAGTCCGACCGGATCATCGCCGTGTCATATTCGGCAAGCGCCTGAGACGGCGCCCGCGGCAGGAGTACGCTCGGCCCCATTTGCACGCTGCGACCACGCTCGCACACGCTCCGTAGCGGCGTACAGACATGCGAAGATAACTCACCGTAACGAGTGAAGCGGCCTCGCGGCCCGTCGGAGAACTGCCCCACGGGCCGCCGACGAACACCCCGAAGCCCGCCCCGCACCGCCCCGCGGCCCTCGCCAGACCCCGGCACCCGTCAGCGCCACGCCCACGCCGGACCGGCACCCCCGCCGGGCCCCGGCACCCCCGAACACCACACCCGTCGGACCCCCGCGACCCTCAGCACCACACCCCCGCCGGTGCCGGCACCCCCCGAGTGCCGCAGCCTCACCGGACCCGGCACCCCACGAGCGCCGCCCCTGCCCTGCTCCAGCAAGGCCCACCACAGGGTGCCGGAACCGCTTCAGCGGCCCGCGCCGCACGGCCACCTCGCACTCCTCCCACGGCCGCGCGAACTCCTCCCCGGCCGCAGACAGTTCGCCCCCAGCACGACCGCCTCCCGGCCCTCCGGGCGCGCGTCGCCCGCCAGGGCCTCGCCAGCGCGTTGCACGCGAGGACGTCCCCTGCGTCCGTCACCACCTGCGCCGAGCAGTCGTACAGCCGGTCAGACCCCCGCGACCCTCAGCACCACACCCCCGCCGGTGCCGGCACCCCCCATCGCCACACCCCGCAGGACCGGCACCCCCCGAGCACCACACCCCCGCCGAGCCGGCACCCCTCATCGCCACACCCCCACCGGACCCCGGCACCCCCGAGCCCCGCCGCCCTCAGACCCCCGCGACCCTCAGCGCCGCGTCCGCCGTCGCCGCCGCGAACGCCGACACCGGCCGCTCGGGGTCGGACCGGTGCACCAGGATGACGCCCTCGATCAGCCCGAAGACCAGGTCCGTGCGCAGCTCCAGCTCACTCTTGGCGAGCGCCCCGCCCGCCTCGGTCGCGGCCAGCAACTGCCGGTAGGCGTCCTTCAGTTCGGCCCGCACCGCATGGAAACCGGCGAACCGCTCGGTGCGCACCTCGGGCAGCAGATACAGCACCCCCAGGTTGTGCGGCCCGCCGCACAGCAGCTGCACGTCCGCCCGGCACAGTTCCCACAGCCGTCGCGCGGCCGGGCCGCCGTCGTCGGCCAGCAGCTCGCGCGCGTACGCCAGCGACGGCGTGACCGTCGACTCCAGCAGCGCGGCGAGGAGTTCCTCCTTGCCGGAGACGTAGTGGTACATGGACGCCTGCCGCATACCGGCACGCTCGGCCACGGCCCGGGTGGTGGTGGCCGCGTAGCCGTTCACCGTGAACAACTCCGCCGCGGCCGCGAGCAGTTCCTCGCGCGGCGGCAGACCGCTGTCCGGCCGCTGCGCGGCGCGCGGCCGGCCGACGCGACGGCCACCTGTCGTCCCCATGCGTTCGATCCTCGCACACGGCACCGTCCGCGCTCGCCCGGCCGACAGCGAGAGGCCCGGGGCGGACGGGCACCACCGCGGCCCCTCGCCGGACCCCGCGGTGAGGGCCCGGTAACGGCGCGGCAACCGCAGGGCAACGCCGTCGACCCACCGCACTCCTAATTTCTGTCGCGCGACAGAAACCGCATCGGAGCCGGAGGCCCATCCATGGCGACAGCCACACCGCACGGAGCCCGCGCCCACGCCCGCGCCCAGGACGGCACCCGCGCCGAGGCCATGCCCGTCGTCCCGGCCCGCGACTGGCCGGACCCGCCCTGCACGGCCGGCCACCTGGTCTGGGCCGAGACCGTGGCCGGCGGCAACTACACCCACCGCCTCCTCGCCCGCGGCACCGAGCTGCGCCTGACCGACCTCCACGGCGACGCCTGCGCGCACCTCCTGCTGCACGCCGCAGACCGCCCCTTCGAACGGCTCAACGTCGCCGACACGGTCAAGGTGCAGTGGAACGCCTACCTGGGCGAGGGGGTGCTGCTGCTGTCCGACCAGGGCCGTGTGCTGGCCTCGGTCGTCGCCGACACCTCCGGCCGGCACGACGCCCTGTGCGGCACCTCCACCCTGGCCCGCAACACCGCCCGCTACGGCGACGGCACCCCCCAGTCCGCCTCCCCCGCCGGACGCGAACTGCTGAAACTGGCCGCCGCCAAGAACGGCCTGGAGCCGCGCGACCTGCCGCCGTCGCTCTCCTTCTTCCAGGGCGTACGTGTCACCGACGACGGCTCCCTGGACTTCACCGGCTCCGCCGGACCCGGCACGAGCGTCACCCTGCGCGCCGAGCAGGACGTCATCATCCTGATCGCCAACGTTCCGCACCCGTCCGACCCGCGCCCCGACTACATCAGCACACCGCTGGAGGTCCTGGCCTGGCGCGCGGCGCCCACCGCACCCGGCGACCCCCTGTGGGACGCCACCCCGGAGGGCCGCCGCGCCTTCCTCAACACCACCGAATTCCTCACCGCGAGGGGGCTCGCATGAAGACCGTCGTCCCGGCCCGCGCCGCCTGGTCCGCCGTCGTCCGCACCGGCCAGACCCTCACCGTCACCGACCTGCACGGCAACCAGGCCGTCGACTTCCTCCTCTACGACGCCCACGACACGTCGATCCGCTACAGCGCACCCGACACCGTCCACGCGCAGGGCACCATCTTCCTCACCACCGGCAGCGTGCTGCTCTCCAACGAGCACACCCCGCTGATGACGGTCGTCGCCGACGACGTGGGCCGCCACGACACGGTCGGCGGCGCCTGCTCCAAGGAGTCCAACACCCTGCGCTACGGCCACCACACCTGGGCCCAGCACGCCTGTGTGGACAACTTCCTCGCCGAGGGCGCCCGGCACGGCCTCGGCAAGCGCGACCTCGTCTCCAACATCAACTGGTACATGAACGTGCCCGTCGAGCGGGACGGCACCCTCGGCATCGTCGACGGCCTCTCCGCACCGGGCCTGTCCCTGACCCTGCGCGCCGAGCGCGACGTGCTGGTCCTGGTCTCCAACTGCCCCCAGATCAACAACCCCTGCAACGGCTTCGAGCCGACGGCCGTACAGATGACGATCGAAGACGCCGACGTGACGACGGCCGAAGGCGGCGCCGCATGACCTTCGACACCCTGCTGATCGCCAACCGCGGCGAGATAGCCGTCCGCATCCTGCGCACCGCCCGCGAACTCGGCCTGCGCACGGTCGCCGTGTACTCCGACGCCGACCGCTCCGCCCCGCACGTCCGCCTCGCCGACACAGCCGTACGCCTGGGACCGGCGCCGGCGAAGGAGTCGTACCTCGACCCCGATCTCGTGCTGCGCGCGGCCAAGGACACCGGCGCGGGCGCCATCCACCCCGGCTACGGCTTCCTGTCCGAGGACGCGGCGTTCGCGCGGCGCTGCGAGGACGCCGGGATCGCGTTCGTCGGCCCGACGCCCGCGCAGTTGGAGCTGTTCGGCGCCAAGCACACCGCGCGGGCCGCGGCGACGGCCGCGGGCGTGCCGCTCGCCCCCGGCACGGACCTGCTGGCCTCCCTCGACGAGGCCGTGGCCGAGGCGGCCCGCATCGGCTACCCCGTGATGCTGAAGGCGACCGGCGGAGGCGGCGGTATCGGTATGTCGGCGTGTCGATCCGCCGACGAACTGACCGGGGCCTGGGAGCGGGTGCAGCGCGTGGCCGCCGCCTCGTTCTCCTCGGCCGGCGTCTTCCTGGAACGGCTCGTGGAGCGCGCCCGCCATGTGGAGGTGCAGGTCTTCGGGGACGGCGAGGGCCGGGTCGTCACCCTCGGCGACCGCGACTGCTCCCTACAGCGCCGCAACCAGAAGGTGCTGGAGGAGGCCCCCGCCCCGGGCCTGCCCGACCACGTCCGTGACCGGATCTCCCGGTACGCGCGCGACCTGTGCGCCTCGGTCGGCTACCGCTCCGCGGGAACCGTCGAGTTCGTCTACGACGCCGCCCGCGAGGAGGCCTACTTCCTGGAGGTCAACACCCGGCTCCAGGTGGAACACCCCGTCACCGAGGAGATCTACGGCGTCGACCTCGTCGCCTGGATGCTGCGCCTGGCGCGGGGCGAGAGGGACGTCGTCCGCGACCCGGGCCCGCCCCGCGGCCACGCCGTCGAGGCCCGCCTGTACGCCGAGGACCCCTCCCGCGACCACCGGCCCGGCGCCGGACTGCTCACCCGGGTCGAGTTCCCGGCGGGGGTACGCGTCGACGCCTGGGTGGAGACGGGGACCGAGGTGACGACGTCGTACGACCCGATGCTCGCCAAGGTGATCGCCCGCGGTCCCGACCGCGCCCACGCGCTGGCCCGCCTCGACGAGGCCCTCGCCCGCACGCGGGTCGACGGCATCGAGACCAATCTGGGCCTGGTGCGCGCCGCGCTCACCCACGACGGGTTCCTGCGGGCTGCGCACACCACGGCCACCCTCGCCTCGGTCACCGACCCCACGCCCCGTATCGAGGTCGTCTCCTCCGGCACCCTCACCACCGTCCAGGACTGGCCGGGCCGCACCGGCTACTGGCAGGTCGGCGTGCCCCCGTCCGGCCCGATGGACGACCGCTCCTTCCGCCTCGGCAACCGCGCGCTGGGCAACCCCGAGGGCGCCCCGGGACTCGAATGCACCCTCCAGGGCCCCGCGTTGCGGTTCAGCCACGCCACGACGGTGTGCGTGACGGGCGCACCGGCACCGGTCACGGTCGACGGCACACCCGTCCCCCAGTGGGAGCCGGTGACGGTCCCGGCGGGGGCCCTGCTGGAGATCGGCGCCCCGGACGGTCCGGGCCTGCGCACCTACGTCCTCCTCGCCGGCGGAGGCCTCGACGCGCCCCCGTTCCTGGGCAGCGCGAGCACCTTCACCCTCGGCCGGTTCGGCGGACACGGCGGGCGGGCCCTGCGCACGGGCGACGTCCTGCACGGCGGCACGGCCGGGGAAGGGACGCCGGTGCCCGAGGCCGAACGGCCCTCGTTCACCGGCACCTGGCGGATCGGCGCGGTCGAAGGCCCGCACGCCGCACCGGAGTTCTTCACCGAGGACGACATCCGGGACTTCTACGCCGCCGACTGGAAGGTCCACTTCAACTCGGCCCGCACCGGCGTGCGGCTGGTCGGCCCGAAGCCGCGCTGGGCCCGCCCCGACGGCGGCGAGGCGGGGCTGCACCCGTCCAACATCCACGACACCCCCTACTGCGTCGGCGCCGTCGACTACACCGGCGACATGCCGGTGCTGCTGGGCCCGGACGGCCCCTCGCTGGGCGGGTTCGTGTGCCCGGCGACAGTCCTCAGCGGCGAGCGCTGGAAACTGGGCCAGCTGCGACCCGGCGACACCGTGCGGTTCATGCCCGTGCGGGCCGACGGAACGCCCCGGCCCGAGATCGCCGACGGCGGCGTACTGGCCCGCGACGGGGACATCACCTACCGCCGCAGCGGCGACGACAACCTCCTCGTCGAGTTCGGGCCGATGCAGCTGGACCTGGCCCTGCGCATGCGCGTGCACGCCCTGATGGAGGCGGTCGAGGCGGCGGGGATCGACGGCGTCGGCGACCTCACCCCGGGCATCCGCTCCCTCCAGATCCAGACGGACCCCCGCCGCCTTCCCCAGGACCGGCTCCTGGCGGCCGTGCGGCGGATCGCCGCGGACCTCCCGCCCACCGACGCGCTCGTCGTGCCCTCCCGCACGGTCCATCTCCCGCTGTCCTGGGACGACCCGGCCACCCGCGAGGCCATCGCCCGCTACATGGCGGGCGTCCGCGACGACGCCCCCTGGTGCCCGTGGAACATCGAGTTCATCCGCCGGGTCAACGGCCTGGACTCCGTGGCGGACGTGCACCGCACGGTCTTCGACGCCGAGTACCTCGTCCTCGGCCTCGGCGACGTCTACCTCGGCGCCCCCGTGGCTACCCCGCTGGACCCCCGCCACCGCCTGGTGACCACCAAGTACAACCCGGCCCGCACCTGGACGGCCGAGAACTCCGTGGGCATCGGCGGCGCCTACCTGTGCGTCTACGGCATGGAGGGCCCCGGCGGCTACCAGTTCGTCGGCCGGACCACCCAGGTGTGGTCGGCCTGGCAGCAGCGCGGCGCGTTCGAGCCGGGCTCCCCCTGGCTGCTGCGCTTCTTCGACCGCATCCGCTGGTACCCGGTGAGCGCGGACGAACTGCTCGACCTGCGCGCCGACATCGTCTCCGGCCGGTTCGTGCCCCGCATCGAGGAGGGCACGTTCTCACTCGCCGAGTACCAGGCTTTCCTGGCCGAACACGACGACTCCATCGCCGAGTTCAGGGCCCGCCAGCAGACGGCCTTCACGGCCGAGCGCGAGGCCTGGGAGCGGGCGGGCGAGTTCGCCCGCGCCGAAGCCGCCTCGGCGCCCCCGCCACCTCCCCGGGACATCGACGTACCGGCGGGCGGGCGGCTGCTGGAGGCCGAGTTCGCCGCCTCCGTCTGGCAGCTGAACGTGGCCCCCGGCGACACGGTGACCGCCGGACAGCCCCTGATCGCGCTGGAGGCGATGAAGATGGAGTCGAGGGTGCACGCCCCCGTGGACGGTGTGGTGACCGAGATCCTGGCGCGCCCCGGCGACCAGGTGGAGGCGGGCACGGCCCTGCTGGTGCTCGCGCCCGCGGCAGACTGAGGAGGAACAGCCGATGTCCATCACTCTCTCCCGCGTCCACAGCGCCTACGCGCGCATCGAGGCCGTCGACCGCCCGGAGATCTGGATCGACCTGCGCCGCCGTACCGAGGTGGAGGCGGAGGCCCGCGCCCTGGACGCCCGGCTGGCTGCGGGTGAACCCCTCCCCCTGGCCGGACGCCTGCTGGCGGTGAAGGGCAACATCGACGTGGCGGGCCTGCCCACGACCGCGGGCTGCCCGGCGTACGCCTACGAGCCCTCGGCGGACGCCCCCGCGGTGGCCCGGCTGCGCGCGGCCGGCGCGCTGGTGCTGGGCACCACGAACCTGGACCAGTTCGCGACGGGCCTGGTCGGCACGCGCTCCCCGTACGGCGCCGTCCGCAACGCCCACGACCCCGAGCGGATCAGCGGCGGCTCCAGCTCCGGCTCGGCCGTGGCGGTGGCCCTGGGCCTGGCCGATCTCGCCCTCGGCACGGACACGGCGGGCTCGGGCCGGGTCCCGGCCGCCTTGAACGGCATCGTCGGCCTCAAGCCGACCCGTGGGCTGATCCCCACCACCGGCGTGGTCCCGGCCTGCGCCTCGCTGGACTGCGTCTCCGTCTTCACCCGCACCCTGCGGGAGGCGGACCAGGCGCTCTCCCTGCTGGCCGACCCGCCCCCGCCGCCGACGCGCGCCCCGGGGCCGTGGCGCATCGCCGTCCCCGACCGCGACCGGCTCGGCGAACTCGACGAGGGCTGGGCCGAGGCCTACGAGGCCGCGGTACGGCGGTTCGCGGACACGGGCGCGCATGTGCGCACGATCGACCTCGCACCCTTCACCGAGGCGGCCACGATGCTCTACGAGGGCGCGTTCGTGGCCGAGCGCTACACCGCGGTCGGCGCGTTTGTCGACAAGGTGACCGCGGCGGGGGGTGAGGGGCTCGACCCCACGGTCGCCGGCATCATCACCCGGGCCCGTGACATCCCGGCCCACCGGCTCTTCGCCGACCAGGCCCGTCTGGCCGCCCTGCACGCCCGCGCCCTGACCGCGCTGGCGGAGGCGGACGCCCTGCTGCTCCCGACCACGCCGGGCCTCCCGACTCTCGCCCAGGTGGCGGCGGACCCCTTGGGCGCCAACGCCCGCCTGGGCCGCTACACCAACTCGACCAACCTTTTCGGCATGGCGGCGGTGGCGGCCCCGGCGGGCACGGTGCGGGGCCTGCCCTTCGGGGTGATGCTGCTGGGCCCGGCGGGCACGGACAGACGGCTGCTGGACATCGCCGGGCAGCTGTAAGGCGGTCGAAGGGCGCGGGAAACGACCGGCACCCCGCGCCCGACGACGGCGGGTCAGCCCACGGACGAGTAGGCGACGACTCCGCGCAGCAGCCCCTCGACGGCCTTGCGGGAGGCCTTCACCACGCTCGACCCCTGGGGCGCGGCCGCCTGGATCTGCCCGAGCACGTCGATCACCTGCTTGCACCAGCGCACGAAGTCGCCCGCGGGCATCTCCGCCTCCCGCAGCACCTCGTCGAGTCCCGTGCCGGAGGCCCACATGTACGCGGCCCAGGCGAAGCCGAGATCCGGCTCACGCTGCCCGACCCCCTCGGTCTGGGTGATCCGGAACTCCTCCTCCATCGCGTCGAGGCGGCCCCAGATCCGCACCATCTCGCCCAGCGCGGCCTTTGCCTTGCCGGAGGGCAGCTTCGGCGCGAGCGCGTCGTCACTGACCCGCGCCTCGTACACCAGCGCGGACACACAGGCGGCCAGCTCCGCCGGGTCGAGCCCCTCCCAGACCCCGGCGCGCAGGCACTCGCTGGCGAGCAGGTCGAGCTCGCCGTACAGCCGCGCCAGCCGCCGCCCGTGCTCGGTGACCTCGTCGTCGCGCAGATAGTCCAGCTCGGTCAGGAGCGCGACGATCCGGTCGAAGGTCCGGGCGATGGTGTTGGTGCGGCCCTCGATACGGCGCTCCAGCTGCGAGGTGTCGCGCTGCAGCCGGTGGTAGCGCTCGGCCCAGCGGGCGTGGTCCTCACGCTCGTTGCACCCGTGGCAGGGGTGTGCGCGCAGCGCGGTCCGCAGCCGCGCGATCTCGCGGTCGTCGGCGGCCTGGGAGCGGCGCTTGCGGTGCCGGTCGGGGACGATGTGCCCGGCCTTGGTGCGCAGCGCGGCGGCGAGGTCGCGGCGGGACTGCGGGGAGCGCGGGTTGAAGGACTTGGGGATGCGCATCCGCTCCAGCGCCTCCACGGGGACCGGGAAGTCGATCGAGGCCAGCCGCTTGACCTGCCGCTCGGCGGTCAGCACGAGCGGGCGCGGGCCGTCGTGGTGGTCGAAGCCGCGGTGGCCGTTGGACCGCCCGGCGGGCAGCCCGGGATCCAGCACCAGGGCCAGCCCGGCGTACTTGCCGGTGGGTACGTGGATGACGTCGCCGGGCTTGAGCCGCTCCAGGGCGACGGCGGCCTCCGCGCGGCGCTCGGTCGCGCCCTGCCGGGCCAGTTCGGTCTCGCGGTCCTTCAGCTCGCGGCGCAGCCGCATGTACCCCTCGAAGTCGCCGAGGTGGCAGGTCATCGACTCCTTGTAGCCGGCCAGCCCCTCCTCGTTGCGCTGCACCTGGCGGGAGATCCCGACGACCGACTTGTCGGCCTGGAACTGCGCGAAGGAGGTCTCCAGCAGCTCGCGCGAGCGGTGCCGTCCGAACTGCTCGACCAGGTTGACCGCCATGTTGTACGACGGCTTGAAGCTGGAGCGCAGCGGATAGGTGCGGGTGCCCGCGAGCCCCGCGAGCTGCTCGGGGTTCATGGCGCGCTGCCAGAGCACGACCGCGTGGCCCTCGACGTCGATGCCGCGCCGGCCCGCGCGTCCGGTGAGCTGGGTGTACTCGCCGGGGGTGATGTCGGCGTGCTGCTCGCCGTTCCACTTGACGAGCTTCTCCAGCACGACGGAACGGGCGGGCATGTTGATGCCCAGCGCGAGCGTCTCGGTGGCGAAGACGGCCTTGACCAGGCCGCGGACGAACAGTTCCTCCACGACCTCCTTGAAGGTCGGCAGCATGCCCGCGTGGTGGGCGGCGATGCCGCGCTCCAGGCCTTCCAGCCACTCGTAGTAGCCGAGGACGTGCAGGTCCTCGGTGGGGATGGAGGCGGTGCGCTCCTCGACGAGGGCGCGCACCTTGTCCCGCGCCTCTTCGTCGTTGAGTCGCAGGCCGGCGTACAGGCACTGCTGTACGGCGGCCTCGCAGGCGGCGCGGCTGAAGATGAAGGTGATGGCGGGCAGCAGTCCCTCGGCGTCGAGTCGCTCGATGACCTCGGGGCGGCCGGGCGTCCACACGCGTGAGCGCTGGCGCCGCTCGCGCTCGCGGTCGGCCTCGCGCATGGCGCGGCCGCGTCTGCGGTCCTGGTAGGACGGCCGGCTGGCCTCCATGCGGGCCATGCGGGTGAGGTCGGGGTTGACGGCCTTGCGGTGGCCCTCGCCCTCCTCGAACAGGTCGTACATCCGTCGTCCGGCGAGGACGTGCTGGAACAGCGGGACGGGCCGGTGCTCGGAGACGATGACCTCGGTGTCGCCGCGGACGGTGTCCAGCCAGTCGCCGAACTCCTCGGCGTTGGACACGGTCGCCGACAGGGACACCAGCGTCACCGACTCGGGCAGGTGGATGATCACCTCTTCCCATACGGCGCCGCGGAAGCGGTCGGAGAGGTAGTGCACCTCGTCCATGACCACGTGGCCGAGGCCGAGCAGGGTCTGCGATCCGGCGTACAGCATGTTCCGCAGGACCTCGGTGGTCATCACGACCACCGGGGCGTCGGAGTTGACGCTGTTGTCGCCGGTGAGCAGGCCGACTCGGTCCGCGCCGTAGCGGCGGCACAGGTCGGAGTACTTCTGGTTGGACAGCGCCTTGATGGGTGTCGTGTAGAAGCACTTCTTGCCCTGCTGGAGGGCGAGGTGGACGGCGAACTCGCCCACGATCGTCTTGCCGGAGCCCGTGGGTGCGGCCACCAGGACGCCCTTGCCCGCTTCGAGCGCCTGACAGGCCTCTATCTGGAAGGGGTCGAGGCCGAAGTCGTACATCTCGCGGAACGAGGCGAGCGCGGTGGTCTGCTCGGCGGCACGCTTGCGGGCCGCCGCGTACCGCTGTGCCGGTGAGAGGTCCTCTGTCATCGTGCTTTCGAGCGTACCGGTCCGCACTGACAACAGGACGATCATTAACCGGATCCGATGACCGGCCTCCGGCGATCTTCGCAGCTCAGGGCCGTGTGACCGGCGACGGCGACCGAGGGGCGTGCCCGCTGCGGACCCGTGGCCCGGGATGTTCACCGGCCGGAAACGCGGAGCGCACCCGGAAACGCGCGACGGGCGGGAGCACGTACAGGGCCGGAAACGCGAGCGCGGCCGGCAGCGCCGCGCGGGCGCCCCGGCCGCCTGCCGCGGTGGGCCGATCCATGGGACCGCTGGGGCCGCGCTCGCGGCCCGCACGGGATCAGGTGACGTCGTCGTAGCCGTTGGCCCGTTCCGTGGTGGTCTGCTCGGGCAGTGTGCGGCTGGCGCCGACGGCCTCGATCTCGCCGATGTCCTCGGGGGTGAGGTCGAGCTCGGAGGCCTCGTCGTCGCCGGGGCCCATGGCCTCCCGCGCACGCTTGCGCCGGTCGTTGAGGAGCGAGATGACAGTGGCGGCGAAGTAGAGCACCCAGATCGGCCCGGCCAGCGCCATCATCGACAGGGGGTCGGTGCTCGGCGTGGCGATGGCCGCGAAGACCGTGATGCCGAGGATCATGCCGCGCCACCAGCCGAGCATGCGCTTGCCGGTGATGGCCCCGGTGAGGTTCAGCATCACCAGCAGCAGCGGCAGCTCGAAGGAGAGACCGAAGACGATCACCATGCGGGTGACGAGGTCCAGCAGGTCGTCCAGCGGCAGCAGGTTGTCCACGCCGAAGGGCGTGAACTCGATCAGCACGTTCGCGGTGGTGGGCAGCACCGAGTAGGCGAAGTAGGCGCCCGCGAAGAAGAGCGGGACACCGGTGCAGACGAACGCGTAGGCGTACTTCTTCTCGTGCCGGTGCAGTCCGGGGGCGACGAACGCCCACAGCTGATACAGCCACACCGGCGAGGCGAGCACGACACCGGCCATCAGGGACACCTTCAGCGCGAGGGTGAAGGGCGCCAGCAGACCGTTGATCGTGATCTGCGCGCAGGGGCTGTCCCCCTCCTTCTTCGCGAGCTCGGTGAACGAGTCGGGACACCCGACCGAGTCCAGGACCGGCTTGGTGAAGAAGTCGATGATGTCGTTGTAGAAGAAGGCGGCCACGACGGTGATGACGACGATGGCCAGCACAGCCTTCGCGAGCCGGTTGCGAAGCTCACGCAAGTGCTCCGCGAGGGGCATGCGCCCCTCGGGGTCCTTCTCCGATGTGCGGGCAGGCTTCAGCAACCCACGTTCCCATCTCGTACGGCGGGCCGGAGGTCACCGGCCCTGCGTCAGCGCTTGGTGGAGTCCGTCGGCTCGGTGACCGGGCGGGAGCTGGTCACATCGCCGGGGGCGGCCTGGATGACGCGCTGCGCGGGGGCCTGCTCGTCGGGGTGCGGCGGGTCGGCCGGGGCGCTGGCCTTGCCGTCCTCCTTCATCGCCTTCGCCTCGCTCTTGAGGATGCGGGCGGACTTGCCGAGCGAGCGAGCCATGTCCGGAAGCTTCTTGGCGCCGAACAGCAGCAGGATGATGACGAGAATCAGGGTGATCTCAAGGGGGCCGATCTTGCCGCCGAACATATCTTTACCTTCTCACCGAGGCGAATGGGTAGGCGCTTGTCCGAACGATCGGACAAGCATCCGAACGATCGGCTTGTCAGCGATCGTAACGCTCGGGGGTGAACCTCAGGCAATCCCCATGCGTACTCCCGGCACGCGGTCCGGGCCTCGTTCTTCGGGCCGCGACCAGCAGAGTACAGTCCGCGCCTCGCGGCTCGACAGGGCGATACCGCCCAAATCGTGTAGCACACGTCTCCTCACAGCCGCGCGGGGCATCTTTCACAGCGAGTCGACGGCGCGCGCGGTGCGCACCGCCACCTCCTCCAGGTCCTCCGCCGCCCTTCCGATACGCCGCGCGGACTCCGTAACCTGTCTGCCCAGACGCTGCGCCTCCAGGAACACCCGCACCGCGAGCACCCCCAGGACGGCGACACCGAGGAAACCCATCACAACCGCGAACATCGGCCAGAACATGACGTCGAGATTAGAGGGTCCGCGGGCCTGTTCGTCGGTCAGGCCTCTAGAGACTGTGCAGCCGCAGGGTTCGCACGCCCCCGCCGGTCAGCAGCTCCACGATCCGCTCGCCCGCGGGCTTGCGCACCGACGCCCCGCAGTCCGGGCAGGTGAAGGAGTAGAACGTGGTGCGGCTGGAGGCGCCGATGGCCAGGCGCAGGGCACCGGCGGCGAGCTCGAAGTGGCCCCGGCAGTCCGGACAGCCGGCCCGGAACACCACCGGCGCCACACTTCTCATCCCGGCGAACGCGGCGGCCACCGACATGCCCCTGACCCCGGAGGACATCGACTCGCTCAAAGCTCCTGCTCCTGCCTGTCGAAGGGCCCGCCGAGGCCACGCTCGTGGCCGCCGGAAGCCGGGTGCGTTCCGCCCGCCGTGTCCAGGCCGTCGCGCGCCCTCGCCTCCAGGCCGTCGTAGGCCGCGAGGGCCTCACCGGCCGCGCGGCGCGCGCTGTCGGCGAGGTCGGCCGGCGCGAGGATGCGGCCGTCGGCGCCCAGGCGCAGGGCCAGGCGCTTGAGGGAGGCCGGGTCGGGGGTGCGCAGGGTGATGCGCAGGCCGCCGTCGGGCAGTTCCTCGGCGCTGTCGTGCGGGTAGTACTCGGCGACCCAGCGCCCGCCGGGCCCGACCTCGACCACGACCTCCGGGTCCTCGGCGGCCGGCTGCACGAGCGCCTCGGACAGGTCGCGCAGCTCGATCTCCGGCGGCGCGGACGGCTCGTCGAGAATGCGGATCTCCGCGACCCGGTCCAGCCGGAAGGTGCGGCGGGCCTCCGAGCGGCGGCACCAGGCCTCCACATAGGTGTGGCCGACGCTGACAAGACGGATCGGGTCGATCTCGCGCTCGGTGACCTCGTCGCGGGCCGGGGAGTAGTACCGGATCCACAGTCGGCGCCGCTCGGAGATGGCCCGGTCGACGTCGGCGAAGACACCGCCCTCGGACTCGAAGGTCACCGACAGCCGGGAGCTGGCGCCGGCCGCCTCGCCGGCCGCGGTCTCCACCTTCGCGGTGGCCCGCAGCAGCGCCTGCCGGTCGCTCTCGCGCAGCCCCGGCAGGGTGGCCACGGCACGCGCGGCCACCAGCAGCGCGGTCGCCTCGTCGGCGGCCAGGCGCAGCGGCTCGGCCGCGTCCGCGCCGAGCGCGGCCGGGTTGTGCCACCAGATGCGCTCGCCGTCGGTGTCGATGTCGAGCAGATCGCCGCCGCGGAAACTCGTGCCGCACATCGGCAGCACGTCGAGGTCGGAGACCAGTTCGTCCTCGGTGATGCCGAAGGCGCGCGCGACGTCCTCCACGCGTGCGCCGGGGCGCTCGCGCAGATACGTCACCAGCGACAGCATCCGCCGCGTCTGGTCGATGGCGTTCGTGGGCCTGACCGGTTTGCCTGCCACGTTCTTGCCCGCTCCCCCTCAGCCCTTGGCCACGGCACGCAGCCGGTCCACGACATCGGCCCGCAGTTCGGCGGGCTCCAGCACCACCACGTCCGGACCGAACTCAACCAGCCAGGCGTCCAGCCCGTGCCCGTACGGAATCTCCAACTCGTCCCAGCCCTCGCCGAGTTCCCGCACGACGGTGGCCTTCGCCCGAAGGGGGTACCCGGCGTCCTGGCGCAGCCGGATCAACGCGCTGCGGTCGGCGGTCTCCCCCGCCCAGCTCGCGACGGTCTCACGGACGGTGACCACGTCCGGCACGGGCGCGGTGAAGCGGGCGCTGCGGCTGCGGACCTTGCCGGTGATCCGCGACAGCCTGAAGACACGCTCGGCGCCCCGGTCGCGGTCGAAGCCGGCCAGGTACCAGTGGCCGCGCCAGCACTCCAGCGCCCACGGCTCCACCTGACGGGTCTCGGGCTGGGCGGCATTGGCCTTGCGGTAGTCGAAGACGACCGGGCGGCGGTCGCGGCAGGCCAGCATCAGCGGTTCGAAGGCCGCCTCGTGCACGGGGATGCGCGGCTCCAGCGCACTGTGCGCCTCGTAGGGGTCGACGTCCTCGGGCAGGCCCGCCGCGCGCAGCTTCTGCAGGGCGCCGCTGGCCGCCCCGGCGAGGCGCGCCTGCTGCCACACCTTGGCCGCGAGGCCGAGCGCGGCGGCCTCCTCGGCGTCCAGGGTGATGGGCGGCAGCCGGTTGGAGTCGCGGCGGGCGAGATAGCCGACCTCGCCGTCGAGGTTCTCCACGGTCTCGATGACCAGGCCCAGCTCGCGCAGATCGTCCTTGTCCCGCTCGAACATGCGGTTGAAGGAGTCGTCGCTGCCCGCCGCGCCCGTCTCCGGCCTGAAGGCCTCGACATAGGCCTCGATGGAGTCCCGCAGCTCACGCTTGCTGAGCGGCCGCCGCGTCCCGAGCAGACACAGCGCCAGATTCATCAGCCGCTCGGCCTTGGCAATGGCCATCGACGCCCTTCGCCTTCTTTATGTTGCTTCCGACCGATGACCGTACCGCTCCGCGGTCCCCCGGCAAAAGCCGAGGGTCCATGCCCGGACAGGCATGGACCCCAGGTGATCGACTCCGGTCGGACCAGGCGCGCTCGCCGTACGACGAGCACACCGCGACCGGACTCATCAGAACTCCGGTACGACGATCAGACCGCGACCAGGTCGCAGACGAAGATCAGCGTCTCGCCCGGCGCGATCTTGTCACCGGCGCCGCGGTCGCCGTACGCCAGGTGCGGCGGGATGATCAGCTGACGGCGGCCGCCGACCTTCATGCCCTGCACACCGTTGTCCCAACCGGGGATGACCTGGCCGACACCGAGCTGGAAACGCAGCGGAGTGCCACGGTTCCAGGACGCGTCGAACTCCTCACCGGTGGAGAAGGCGACGCCCACGTAGTGCACGGCGACGGTGTCGCCCGCCTTCGCCTCCGGGCCTTCGCCCTCCCACAGGTCCTTGATCTCAAGGTCCTTCGGGGGCTCGCCGCCCGGGAAGTCGACCTCGGGCTTGTCGATGCTCACGTCAAAAGCTCCTGCTTGTCTACGAACACAGCAACATGCCCAGTCTTTCATCCCGCGAGGCGGGACGCCCGCGACGGGGGCGGCGACGTCACATCTTGGCGAGGATGTCGACCGAGAAGACCAGCGTCGCACCCTTCTCGATCCCACTGCCCTGCGGCGGGTTGTCGCCGTAGCCCAGGTCCGGCGGGATCACGATCAGCACCCGGCTGCCCACCTTCTTGCCCGTGAGCCCCTGCGACCAGCCCTTCACCACCTGCTGGAGCGAGAACGACGTCAGCGCCTGACGGCTGTACGTCGAGTCGAACTCCTCGCCGTTCGACCACTGCACGCCCTTGTACTGCACCAGCACCGCGTCCTCGGCACCGACCTCCGCGCCGTCGCCCTCGATGACGTAGTTCGCCACCAGCTTCTTCGGCGCGTCCGCCTTGGGCACCTCGATGGACGGCGCCTTGCCGTCCGTGTTCGTGCCGACCTTCGGCAACGCCGCGTCGTCCTGCGTCACATCCGTGCCCTTGGCGGAGCTCTTCGCGTTGAACGTGGCCTGGATGTCCACCACGAACACCAGCGTGTCCGTGCCCTTGATGCCCGCCTGGGCATTGCCCTGCGTGCCGTAACCCCAGGTCGGCGGCACCGCCATCTGCACCCGGCTGCCGGCCTTCTTGCCCGTCAGCGCATACCGCCAGCCGTCGATGATGCTGCCCTGCGCCAGCTGGATCACCAGCGGCGTCCCACGGTCGTAGGAGTTGTCGAAGACCTTGGCCGTGGCCCAGATCTGGCCGAGATAGTTCGCCTGGATGTAGTCGTTCTCCGCGACCGTCTGGCCACCGCCCGGGATCACCGTCTTCACCGCCAGCTGGGCCGACGGCTCCACGGTGCCCTTCGCCACCGTCGGCTTCTCGTCGAACTTCACACCCGCCGTGATCGCCGGCAGCGGACCGTCCACGATCTTCGGCGCCGGAGCCTGCGACGGACCCGACTCCGAGGGCGAGGGCGAGGGCGTCGCGCTGGCGCTTTCCTTGCTCGAATCGGACTTGTCGTCGCCGCATCCGGCGAGCGTGACCAGTCCGGCGGGAACGGTGGCAAGGAGGAGGGAGCGTCGGCGCACGGTGGGGGCCTCGTAATCGAATCGATCTTCCGGATGGGCGTGCGCGCAACTCTACGGCGTGAGAAGGGCGCCGTACGAGAAACGTACGGCGCCCGTGTGGCGTTCCGGCACGAACCGGAAAACGCCTGCTCACATTCCTGCGATCAGCTTCTCCACCCGATCGTCCACCGAACGGAACGGGTCCTTGCACAACACCGTGCGCTGCGCCTGGTCGTTCAGCTTCAGGTGCACCCAGTCCACCGTGAAATCACGGCGCTGCTCCTGCGCCCGGCGGATGAAGTCGCCCCGCAGCCGCGCCCGAGTCGTCTGCGGCGGAACCGACTTGCCCTCGAAGATCTTCAAGTCGTTGCAGATCCGAGCCGCTTGCCCCTTGCGCTCCAGCAGGTAGTACAGCCCACGACGACGGTGGATGTCGTGGTAGGCGAGGTCTATCTGCGCCACCCGCGGATGCGACATCGTCATGTTGTTCTTCGCCCGGTACCGCTCGATGAGCTTGTACTTCATCACCCAGTCGATCTCGGTGCCGATCCGGTCCAGATCCTCACTCTCGATCGCGTCCAGCGTGCGGCCCCACAGCTCCAGCACCTGCTCCACCGTGCCGGTGCGGATGCCACGCCGCTCGCAGAAGTCCACGGCCTTCTCGTAGTACTCGCGCTGCACCTCCAGCGCGGACGCCTCCCGGCCGCTCGCCAGGCGCACCTTGCGCCGGCCCGTGATGTCATGACTGACCTCACGGATCGCGCGGATCGGGTTCTCCAGCGTCAGATCCCGCATCACCGTGCCCGCCTCGATCATGCGCAGCACCAGATCGGTCGCACCGACCTTCAGCAGCATCGTCGTCTCGGACATGTTCGAGTCGCCCACGATGACATGCAGTCGGCGGTACCGCTCCGCGTCCGCGTGCGGCTCGTCACGGGTGTTGATGATCGGCCGGGAACGCGTCGTCGCCGACGAGACACCCTCCCAGATGTGCTCCGCCCGCTGGCTCACGCAGTACACCGCACCACGCGGCGTCTGGAGCACCTTGCCCGCGCCGCACAGCAACTGGCGCGTCACCAGGAACGGAATCAGAATGTCCGCCAGCCGGGAGAACTCCCCGTGCCGGGCCACCAGATAGTTCTCGTGGCACCCGTAGGAGTTACCCGCCGAGTCGGTGTTGTTCTTGAACAGGTAGACGTCGCCCGCGATTCCCTCCTCGTGCAGGCGTCGCTCCGCGTCCACCAGAAGTCCTTCGAGAATGCGCTCCCCGGCCTTGTCGTGAGTGACCAGTTCGGTCACATTGTCACACTCGGGTGTCGCGTATTCCGGGTGTGACCCCACGTCCAGATACAGACGAGCGCCGTTCCGCAGAAACACATTGCTGCTGCGGCCCCATGACACGACACGGCGGAAGAGGTACCGCGCCACCTCGTCAGGCGACAGACGGCGCTGTCCCCTGAACGTGCACGTGACGCCGTACTCGTTCTCCAGCCCGAAAATGCGGCGGTCCATGACTGAACATTACGCCCGATCACCTGAACTGAAACGGGGTTCGGCAGCACGATTTGGATCATTTTCCGATGAAGCCGCAACGACCCCGCCCCGCGCCGGAGCTGCGAGGACCCGTCCCGTCGCCACCAGGACCAGCAACGACACCGCCCCCGCGACCCCGGGAACGGCGAACCCCCACACCGTCCCGCCCCACTCCACGACCGGTCCCGCCAGCCCCGTACCCACCGACGCACCCACCGTGAACGTCGTCACGAGCCACGAGAACGCCTCGGTGACCGTCCCGCTCGGCGCATGCCGGTCCACGATCACGAACGCACACGCGATCGCCGGTGCCAGGAACACCCCCGACACCGCCGCCAGCCCCGTCATCGCCACCGCACCGGGCATCAGCATCAACGGCAGATAACACACCGCCAGAAGCCCCACCAGCACCCGCAGGCGCCGCTCCGGCGCACCCGCCCAGCGCCGCGCCCCGTACACCGTGCCACCCAGCAGGGCCCCCAGCCCCAGCGCCGCCATCAACCAGCCGTACACCGCGTCACCGCCGTGCCCGTCCGCGTACGACATCGCCGCAACGGTGATGGACCCCAGCGCCACCCCCACGAACAAGAACGCCCCCAGCAGCGCCAGCAGCCCCGGCGAGCGCAGCGCACCCAGCCAGTGCGCCTCCCGCGGCGCCGAACGCCACGCCCGCGAAGGCGCCGACACCACCACCGACAGCGCGCCCAGCACCCCGACGAGATTCAGCACCAGCACCGCCGCCTGCGCCGACCACACCGACACACCCAGCGTCAGCAGCAGCGGGCCGACCGTGAACATCACCTCCTGCGCCACCGCGTCCATCGCGTACGCCGTGTGCACCTGGTCCTCACGACGCAGCACCGACGGCCACAACGCCCGCAGACCGCCCTCCAGCGGCGGCGTGAACAGACCCGACAGCACCACCGCGACATAGGCGAGCGGCAGCGGATCGAGAGCCGTCAGCGCGAAGCCCGCCATGGCCAGCGCCGACAGCACCGCCGCGGGAAGCTGCACCCGCGGCTGCCCGTGCAGGTCCACCAGCCGCCCCAGCACCGGCTGCCCCACCGCGTTCGCCACGCCGTAGGCCGCCGCCAGCCCGCCCGCCAGGCTGTACGAACCGCCCTCGGCCCGCACGAACAGCACGATCGCGATCGCCGCCGTGGCGTTCGGCAGCCGCCCCACCAGCGTCCCCGTCAACAGCCGGGCGGCGTGCTTCGCCCTGAGGATCTCCAGGTATCCCGCGGCCATGATCCGCCTCTCCGACTGAGGTTTTACGTATAACGTCCTCCGTCATACGTACCATGTGCGCTGTTCACCCGTCCATACGACGAAGCGACCCACCCACCCGCCACACGGCGGACGACCCCCAGAAACGGAGCACCCGGACGGTGGCACCCGGCAGCCCACGCCCCACCAGCCGCGACGTCGCCCAGGCCGCAGGCGTCTCCCAGGCCGCCGTCTCCCTCGTCCTCGGCGACAAATGGCGCGGTCGCGTCTCCGAAGCCACCGCCGCCCGCGTGCGCCAGGCCGCCCAGGACCTCGGCTACCGGCCCAACCTCGCCGCACGCAACCTGCGCCTCGGCCGCACCCGCACCGTCCTCCTCGTCGTCCCCGCCCTCACCACCGAATTCTTCGCCGGCGTCTACACCGGCGCCGCACGCGTCGCCGCCGCACACGGCTTCGGCCTCGTCCTCTACCCCTCCCCCGAAGGCATCGGCCCCGCCCGCGACCCCTTCGCCTCCGCCCGGGCCGCCCTCGACGGCATCATCGCCTCCTCCATGGCCGCCGACGCCCTCACCGCCCTGCGCGGCGACCAGCTCCCCCTCGTCATGCTCGACAGCGACCCCCAGGGCAGCCACGGCGCCACCACCGTCAACCTCGACATCACCGACGGCATCCGCCAGATCACCGGCCACCTCCTCGGCCTCGGCCACCGCCACGTCCTGCACCTCGCCGCCGACGTCCCCTCCTGGACCTTCGAGATCCGCGCCCAGGAACTCGCCGACCGCCTCGCCGACCACCCCGGCACCACCCTGCGCACCATCCGCACCCCCCTCACCATCGACGCCGCCCGCACCGCCGCCGAAACCGCCCTCACCGCCCCCGGCACCCGCCCCACCGCCGTCGTCTGCGACGACGACCTCCTCGCCGCCGGCACCTACAAGGCCGCCCGCCGCCTCGGCCTGCGCATCCCCGACGACCTCTCCGTCACCGGCATCGACGACCTCGGCCTCGCCACCGCCATCGACCCCGAGCTCACCACCGTCCGCCTCGACGCCGAGCTCTTCGGCGAACAAGGCATGCACGCCCTCCTCGCGGTCCTGGAGGGCCGCTCGGCCGACAGCGGGGACATCCCGGTCCAACTCGTCGTCCGTGCCTCCACAGCGCCCCCACCGGGCCCCTGAGACGCCGGATGCCCCACGCCTGGCGAGGCGCGGGGCATCCCGAAACACATCCGTGGCCGACTGACGGCGAGGCCGGCGGTCTCCGCGGCCGACGACCAACGCGGCCGACGGTCAGCGCGGGCCACGGTCAGAGCGGCCGGCGGTCAGCTCTCCTCCGAGGAATCCTCCTCCTCGGCATCCACCGCCGCCGCACCCTGCTGCTCAAGCAGCCGCTCCAGCTGACCACCCTGGATCCGCCTGAACTTCCGCTTCTGCGGCCGCGTACGGTCCAGCACCGCCACCTCCAGCCGCTCCGCCGGAATCTCCCGCTGCGTACCGTTCGACTCCCGCGACAACGCCTGCACCGCCAGCTTCAGCGCCTGCGCGAGACTCATCCCGTCCTCATGGCGCTGATCCAGATAGTTGCTGATCAGCTCCGCATTGCCACCGACCGCCACCGAACCGTGCTCATCCACGATCGACCCGTCGTGCGGCAACCGGTAGATCTGGTCCGACTCCGGCGTCTCGCCGACCTCGGCCACCACCAGCTCCACCTCGTACGGCTTCTCACCCACACTCGAGAAGATCGTGCCCAGCGTCTGCGCGTACACATTCGCCAGACCACGCGCCGTCACGTCGTGACGGTCATAGGTGTAACCCCGCAGATCGGCATACCGCACACCACCGATCCGCAGATTCTCGTACTCGTTGTACTTACCGGCGGCCGCGAAACCGATCCGGTCATAGATCTCGCTGAACTTGTGCAGCGCGCGGGACGGGTTCTCACCGACGAACACGATGCCGTCGGCAAACTGCAGCACAACCAGGCTGCGGCCCCGGGCAATGCCTTTACGGGCATACTCCGCCCGATCCGCCATCGCCTGCTGAGGTGAGACATAGAACGGCGTCGACACCGGTTATCCGTCCCTTTCTGTCGAAATCACTCGATCACCTTGCACAACCGACAGCCCGCTACAGCAGTGCGGCCCGCGGACCGTCCGGCTCCTGAAGCCGTCGCTCCAGCACCGAACGCGCGACCTGCGAGACCTCGTCCTCCGTCAGCCGGCGGAAACCGTCCTCGGTGATCACGGTGATGATCGGATAGATCCGGCGAGCGACATCGGGACCACCCGTCGCCGAGTCGTCGTCGGCCGCGTCGTACAGCGCCTGCACGACCAACGTCGTCGCCTGCTCCTCACTCAGGTCGTCCCGGAACAGCTTCTTCATCGCCCCACGAGCGAAGATCGAACCCGAACCCGTGGCGGCGTAACCGTGCTCCTCGGAGCGCCCGCCCGTCACGTCGTACGAGAAGATCCGCCCCTTGCCCCGGTCGACGTCGAACCCGGCGAACAGCGGCACCACGGCGAGACCCTGCATCGCCATGCCCAGATTCGACCGGATCATGGTCGACAGCCGGTTCGCCTTGCCCTCCAGCGACAGCTGCGCGCCCTCGACCTTCTCGAAGTGCTCCAGCTCCAGCTGGAACAGCTTCACCATCTCCACGGCCAGACCGGCGGTGCCGGCGATGCCCACGGCCGAGTACTCGTCCGCCGGGAACACCTTCTCGATGTCCCGCTGGGCGATCATGTTCCCCATGGTCGCCCGCCGGTCACCGGCGAGCACGACCCCGCCAGGGAACGACACCCCGACGATCGTGGTCCCGTGCGGAGCCTCGACCACGCCCTTCGTGGGCGGCAGTTGCCTGTTCCCCGGCAGCTGCTCCGGCTGGTGCGCGGAGAGGAAGTCCATGAACGAGGAGGACCCAGGCGTCAGGAAGGCAGCTGGTAGACGCCCGGTGCTACGAGTGTTGGCTTCCACGCGATTCCTTCCACATATGCTGCAGCCCGCCTCATGACGTCGGGCCGATCCTTGAACTGCCCCAGCGCGGCATTGCAGCTGAAGCACAGTACGTATCGGACCCTACCCGTCTTGTGGCAGTGATCCACATGTTCGGGCACAGCCGCCGAACAGATGCAGCAAACGCCCCCTTGAGAGGCGAGCAGCTCATCACGTTCGGCTTCGGTCATCCCGTACTGACGCTTCAGATGGCCTTGTCGCCCCTGAACGGCACGGCACGCCTTGCATCGCGTCGACAAACCGTCGGACGCACTCGCATTGCGATGCCACTCGCTGTGCGGCTTCACCTCGCCGCACGCCCGGCAGAGCTTGTGCCCGAACGGGACGTCCGCCTTTTCCCGCACGGGCTTGCCGATGGCCTCCCGGCGGTGCCCGTAGCGCGTGGCACTGCACTCCGCCACGCACTCCCGGCACCGCACCTGAAGGCCACCGCGTCGATTCCTGTCTCGCGCGAACGCAGAGAGCGGCAGGCTCCGACCGCATCCACTGCAATGCTTCTCGGGCGCTTCCTCAGACATCCCCCGCAACCTTCACTTCGAAGGCGAGCTGATCCGAGAGCCTTTACTCGCCGCCCTTTTGCACGAAGCTTCGAACGAAGTCCTCGGCATTCTCCTCGAGTACGTCATCGATTTCGTCGAGGACGGAGTCCACGTCGTCGCTCAGCTTCTCCTGACGCTCCTTGAGGTCCTCGGAGGCCTGCGCCTCCGCCGCCTGCTCCTCGACCTCTTCAGTGGAGCGCGTCGCCTTCTGCTGGCCGCCGCCGGTGTCCTTGGTCGCCATAACCCTCACCCCGCTCTGTTGCCCGACATGGTCGACAGTTCGGCTTTCCTGCCGATCGGTGATGATCAGACCCTACAATCCGGGTCCGACATCGGCCCCGCGTTTGTTCAACGTTCGGGGGCCATCTCGATGATTCCCTCGCGCCGGGATTTCCACCCCGGGCGCCCGGTCCGGTCCAGTGGTGTTCGAGTGGGTGTTCAGCCGCCCGAGAGCACCCTGACCAGCTCTTCCGCGGTGCGGCAGCGGTCGAGGAGCTCCTTGACGTGATTTCGCGTTCCGCGTAGCGGTTCCAGGGTTGGGACGCGCTGGAGGGAGTCGCGGCCGGGAAGGTCGAAGATGACCGAGTCCCAGGAGGCGGCGGCCACGTCGTCGGCGTACTGGTCGAGACAGCGGCCGCGGAAATAGGCGCGGGTGTCCTCGGGTGGCGTGGACTTGGCCCGCTCGACGTCGGTCTCGTCCAGCAGGCGCTTCATGCGGCCGCGGGCGACGAGACGGTTGTAGAGGCCCTTCTCGGCCCGTACGTCGGCGTACTGGAGGTCGACGAGGTGGAGGCGGGCGGCGTCCCATTCGAGGCCGTCACGGCGGCGGTAGCCCTCCATGAGTTCGCGCTTGGCGACCCAGTCGAGTTCGCCGGCGAGGCTCATGGGGTCGTTCTCCAGCCGCGTGAGGGTGTCCTCCCAGCGGGCGAGGACGTCCTTGGTCTGGTCGTCGGCGTCGGCGCCGAAGCGTTCCTCGACGTACTTGCGGGAGAGTTCGAAGTACTCCATCTGGAGTTGTACGGCGGTGAGTGTCCGGCCGCTGCGGAGCGTGACCAGGCGCTTGAGCGTGGGGTCGTGGCTGACCTGGTGGAGAGTGCGGACGGGCTGGTCCACGGCCAGGTCGACGGCGATGAAGCCGTCCTCGATCATCGACAGGACGAGGGCGGTGGTGCCCAGCTTGAGGTAGGTCGAGATCTCGGACAGGTTGGCGTCGCCGATGATCACGTGCAGGCGGCGGTACTTCTCCGCGTCGGCGTGGGGTTCGTCGCGGGTGTTGATGATGGGGCGCTTGAGGGTGGTCTCCAGTCCGACCTCGACCTCGAAGTAGTCGGCGCGCTGGCTGAGCTGGAAGCCGTGCTCGTGGCCGTCCTGGCCGATGCCGACGCGGCCGGCTCCGGCGAAGACCTGGCGGCTGACGAAGAAGGGCGTGAGGTGGCGCACGATGTCGGAGAAGGCGGTTTCCCGCTTCATCAGGTAGTTCTCGTGCGTGCCGTAGGAGGCGCCCTTGTTGTCGGTGTTGTTCTTGTAGAGGTGGATGGGCTGGGCGCCGGGGAGTGCGGCGGCGCGCTCGGCGGCCTCGGCCATGATGCGTTCGCCGGCCTTGTCCCAGAGGACGGCGTCGCGGGGGTTGGTGACCTCGGGGGCGCTGTATTCGGGGTGGGCGTGGTCGACGTAGAGCCGGGCGCCATTGGTGAGGATGACGTTGGCCAGGCCGATGTCCTCGTCGGTGAGCTGGCTGGAGTCGGCGGCCTCGCGGGCGAGGTCGAAGCCCCGCGCGTCGCGGAGCGGGTTCTCCTCCTCGAAGTCCCAGCGGGCCCGGCGGGCCCGGTGCATCGCCGCCGCGTAGGCGTTGACGATCTGGGACGAGGTGAGCATGGCATTGGCGTTGGGGTGGCCGGGGACGGAGATGCCGTACTCCGTCTCGATGCCCATTACTCGCCGTACGGTCATGCGGCCCTCCTTGCCCGGCGGCGTCCTCGGTCATGGGCGCCGCTCAAGTACCGCTGGCGCTGGGTTGCGTGTGCGGTGCCCGTCCCCGCACTGCGCGACTCGGCGGTACCGAAGAGCCTAGAACGGCTCTGCGCTGGTGTGGAGATCATTTGCGATTTGGCTTGTCCGGCTGTGCCCGGAAAACAGTCGGCTGCGGGTACCCGGTGGTGGGCACCCGCAGCCGCCCTGCTTTTTACAGGTACTGCCCGGTGTTGGCCACCGTGTCGATGGAGCGTCCGGTGTCCGCGCCCTGCTTTCCGGTGATGAGGGTGCGGATGTAGACGATCCGCTCGCCCTTCTTTCCGGAGATCCTGGCCCAGTCGTCGGGGTTGGTGGTGTTGGGCAGGTCCTCGTTCTCCTTGAACTCGTCCACGCATGCCTGGAGGAGGTGGGAGACGCGGAGGCCCTTTGCGTTGTGGTCGAGGAAGTCCTTGATCGCCATCTTCTTGGCGCGGCCCACGATGTTCTCGATCATGGCGCCGGAATTGAAGTCCTTGAAGTAGAGGACTTCCTTGTCGCCATTGGCGTAGGTCACCTCAAGGAAGCGGTTCTCCTCGGATTCCGCGTACATGTGCTCGACGGCCGTCTGGATCATGCTTTCGACGGTGGTCGTCTTGCTGCCACCGTGCTCGCCGACGTCGTCGGCGTGCAGGGGGAGGCGCTCGGTGAGGTACTTGCCGAAGATGTCCTTGGCGGCCTCGGCGTCGGGACGCTCGATCTTGATCTTCACGTCGAGGCGGCCGGGGCGCAGGATGGCGGGGTCGATCATGTCCTCGCGGTTGGAGGCGCCGATCACGACCACGTTCTGCAGACCTTCGACACCGTCGATCTCGGCGAGCAGCTGGGGGACGATGGTGTTCTCCACGTCCGAGCTGACACCGGAGCCACGGGTGCGGAAGAGGGACTCCATCTCGTCGAAGAAGACGATGACGGGGGTGCCCTCGCTGGCCTTCTCACGGGCTCGCTGGAAGACGAGCCGGATCTGGCGCTCGGTCTCGCCGACGTACTTGTTGAGGAGCTCGGGGCCCTTGATGTTCAGGAAGAAGCTCTTGCCGGCGGCCTGACCGGTGACCTCGGCGACCTTTTTGGCCAGCGAGTTGGCGACGGCCTTGGCGATGAGTGTCTTTCCGCATCCGGGGGGTCCGTAGAGCAGGACGCCCTTGGGCGGGCGCAGTTCGTGCTCCTTGAAGAGGTCCGGGTAGAGGTACGGCAGCTCGACCGCGTCGCGGATGGCTTCGATCTGGCCGCCCAGGCCGCCGATCTGCTCGTAGCCGATGTCGGGGACCTCTTCGAGGACGAGTTCCTCGACCTCGCTCTTGGGGACGATCTCGTAGACGTAGCCGGAGCGGGGTTCGAGCAGGAGGGCGTCGCCGGGGCGGATGGTGACGTCCAGCAGCGGCTCGGCGAGCCGTACCACCCGTTCCTCGTCGGTGTGCCCGAGCACCAGGGCTCGTTCGCCGTCCTCAAGGATCTCCTTGAGGGTGACGATGTCCCCGGCGCGCTCGAACTCCATGGCTTCGACCACGTTGAGCGCTTCGTTGAGCATGACTTCCTGGCCGCGCCTGAGGTCGTCGAGTTCGACGCTCGGGCTGACGTTGACCCGGAGTTTGCGGCCGCCGGTGAAGATGTCGGCGGTGCCGTCTTCGTTGGCCTGCAGGAAGACTCCGAAGCCGGCCGGCGGCTGTGCGAGCCGGTCGACTTCTTCCTTGAGGGCCACGATCTGGTCGCGGGCCTCGCGGAGGGTGTTGGCGAGTCGCTCGTTCTGGGCGGACACGCCGGCCAGGTTGGTCTGCAGCTCGACGATCCGCTCTTCGAGAATCCTCGTGTGTCGCGGAGAGTCGGCGAGCTTGCGTCGCAGGACGGCGATCTCCTGCTCAAGGTAGGCAATCTGCCCGGCGGGGTCGTCGGACCCTCGTCCCGGGCGGATGCCGCGGTTCATGTCGTCGTCGTGGGCTGCCACGGTCCTCACCTCCTCCAAGGGGAGCTGGACGCTTCCAGACCCTACCTGGGTGGGTGTCGATTGAAACCCCTAGATCACAAAGACTGTAGGGGTGTGTCCGATCTTCACCCTTGCGCTCTCCCTCACGCCAGGGGAATACCCACCGAACACGGTGGGGAAGCGGGCGGAGGTAGGGTCAAGGTGTTCAACACCCGTCAGGGCCTGGAAGGTTCCCGAAAGGTCCGGCGAAGGAAAAGGGCAGGAGAGATGACCGTGCAGCAGGACGTCGCCGGCGCCGGTGAGGCGCTGGAGGTCTGGATCGATCAGGATCTGTGCACGGGCGACGGGATCTGTGTGCAGTACGCGCCCGAGGTGTTCGAGCTGGACATCGACGGTCTGGCGTATGTGAAGAGCCCCGAGGACGAGCTGTTGCAGGAGCAGGGGGCGACGACGCCGGTGCCGCTGCCGTTGCTGACGGACGTGGTGGACTCGGCCAGGGAATGTCCGGGCGAGTGCATCCATGTCCGCCGGGTCGCGGACCGGGTCGAGGTGTACGGGCCGGACGCGCAGTGATCACCCCTGTGCGGTCTGTGATGTCTGTCTGATTTTTCACACCGTCCGGTAACCGGTGTCACACGCTGCGTGCTTCGGCGGGTGTCGAGCGCTCGAACGCGCCGTTCTTCCACTGCCATTTCACGCTGTCGGTGACGTCGGGGCAGCAGGTGGGCACGTCGGGTGAGGAGTAGCCGAGGAGCTCCGCGTGGACGGCGCCCCGTCGTACGGCGAGGCCGGTGACCTTCTGGCGGTCCTTGGGGTCGACGAGGGTGGCGACCACGCGCGCGTGTGCGGCGCCGGCGCCCTGGGTGAGGACGTAGACGGCGTCGGGCGGGGTGCTCATGCCGGCGTCGCAGTGCACGACGGCGATGGTCTCGGGCCTGCCGTCCCCGTCCAGGTCTCCGGTGGCTTTCCTGGCGACCACGAGTTTCACCGGACCGCAGTCCAGGGGGAAGTCGACTCCGGTGGTGGCGGGGGGCGCGGCGGCGGCCCGGGCGGTGCGGGGGGCGCTGCCGGGGGTCTGTGCGGCGGTCGCCGAGTCGGGCTGGACGACCGAGGAGAGCGCTACGACTCCGGCGACGGCGGTCGCTGTGGCGAGCCAGTGGATGGGGTGCGTGTGCGTGTGTGCCAGTTCCGGGACGGCGGAGTGCTGCACTAGGAGTGTCTCCCGTGAGGGCTGTGCCGGTGGGGGGGTGGCCTGCATGGTGCCACACGTCACAGCGTGGGGGAACGGCGGGGGTGGGAGTTGCGGCGGGGGCCGGTGGGGCGCTCCGGCGGGGGTCAACGAGGAAGCGCCGTGGCGGAGTTCCGGCTGGGCTGCGGGAACTCCGCCACGGCGCTGCGGCGTTGGACGGGGTGGGTGGCCGTCAGCGGCCGATGCCTCCGTCGGCGTTGGGGCCGGAGTAGTCCTCGCCGTAGGCGCCCTTGGCGGGGCGGCGGCGGCGCATGGGCGGCTCGACGCCGTCGGCGAGGCGGCGGGCGGTGAGGAGGAAGCCGGTGTGGCCGATCATGCGGTGGTCGGGGCGGACGGCGAGGCCCTCGATGTGCCAGTTGCGGATCATCGTCTCCCAGGCGGTCGGCTCGTTGAAGCAGCCGATCTCGCGGATGGACTCGACAGTCCGGGCGAGCTGGGTGGTGGTGGCGACGTAGCAGCACAGGATGCCGCCGGGGACGAGGGCCTTGGAGACGGCCTCCAGGCACTCCCAGGGGGCGAGCATGTCGAGGATGACGCGGTCGACGTCGGTGTCGGTCAGGTTGTCCTGGAGGTCGCCGACGGTGAGCTGCCAGGCGGGGTGGGGGCCGCCGAAGTAGCGCTCCACGTTCTGCTGGGCGATCTCGGCGAAGTCCTGGCGGCGCTCGTAGGAGTGCAGCATGCCCTGGTCGCCGATGGCGCGCAGCAGGAAGCTGCTGAGCGAGCCGGAGCCGACGCCGGCCTCGACGACGCGGGCGCCGGTGAAGATGTCGGCGAAGGCGAGGATCTGCCCCGCGTCCTTCGGGTAGACGACGGCTGCCCCGCGGGGCATGGACAGGACGTAGTCGGGGAGCAGGGGGCGCAGCGCGAGGTAGGCGACGTTTCCGGTGGTGCGGACAACGCTGCCCTCGGGAGCGCCGATCAGTTCGTCGTGCGGGAAGCTTCCTTTGTGCGTGTGGAAGTTCTTCCCGGCTTCGAGCGTGAACGTGTAGTGGCGGCCCTTGGGGTCGGTCAGCTGTACCTGGTCCCCGACCTTGAAGGGCCCGCGCCTGCGGGCGGCACCGGTCGGTTCGGACATGTGACCAGCCTACCGGGGTTTATGGGGGTCGCCGACCACGTGTCCGGTGCCGGCGGGGGCCGTCAGGAGGGGCGGGCCATGGCTTTGACGAAGGCGCGCTCGACGTCGGCGGCGGACAGGACGCCGTAGATCTCGCCGGTGTCCTCGACGACGAGGTATTCGGTGGCGGGGGTGGCACGCAGGACGTCGAGGAGGTCTTCGCCGGCGAGTTCGGCGGAGACGCGCATGCCGTCGGTGAGGTCCTGGGCGAGGCCGCTGACAGCGACCCAGGGACGGCGGTGTTCGGGGACGCCGACGATGGCGGCCTCGCGGACGAGGGAGACGGGGTGGCCGTCGGGGTCGACGACGACGAGGGCGCGGGCGCCGGCGGCGTTGGCGCGGCGCAGTGCCTCGGACAGGGGGGTGTCGGACTCGACGGGGACGGCGCGTCGGGTGAGGGCGCGGGCGCGCAGTTCGGGGAGGTGTTCGCGCAGGCGGGCGACGCGCAGGCTGTTGCCGGCGCCGGTCCAGATGATCGCGGCGAGGATCGCGGCGAGCAGGGCGTCCATGACGGTGTCCATGCCCACGTTGTCGACGGCGTCGGTGCCGAGGACGCCGGACTGGGTGAGCAGCGGCAGGCCGATGAGGACGGCGACGGCGAGGGCGCGGCCGACCCAGGCGGCGGCGACGGTGCCGCTCATGGGTTTGCCGGTGATCTTCCAGACGACGGCGCGGAGCATGCGCCCGCCGTCGAGGGGCAGGCCGGGCAGCAGGTTGAAGGCGGCGACGATGAGGTTGGAGATCATCAGGCCGGCCAGGAGGACTCCGGGGACCGTGCCGGGTTCGACGGTCTGCACGGCGGCGTAGAACACGCCGGCGAGGACGAGGGAGAGCAGGGGGCCGACGAAGGCGAGCCAGAACTCCCGGCCGGGGGTCTCGGCTTCCTTCTCGATCTCGGAGACACCGCCGAAGAACTGGAGCTGGATGCGGCGTACGGGGAGTTTGAAGCGGAGGGCGGCCACGGTGTGGGCGAGTTCGTGGACGAGGACGGAGGCGTAGAAGGCGACCGCGAAGAAGAGGGAGACGAGGTAGCGGGCGCCGCCGAGTTCGGGCAGGACGCGGTCGAGCTGGCCGCCGAACACCCAGGTGATCAGTGCGGCTACGAGGAACCAGCTGGGTGCGACGTACACGGGGACGCCGAAGGGGCGGCCCATGAGGATGCCGCCTCCGGGTTCACGCTGCCGCTTCGGGGGCTGTCCTTTGCCGGGGTCGGTCGCGGGTCGGGTTCCGTGCCGGTGCGCGGGGGTGGGTTCGGTGCCGCGTCGGTGCTCGGGGGCGGATTCGGTGTGGGCGAGGGTGCGGTGGGCGTGGGGGACGGGGTCGGGCTCGGACTCGGACTCGGGCCCGGCGGTCGGCTTCACGGGCTCGGAGTCGGTCTCCGGACTTTTGTCGGCCGGCTTCTCGGCCGCCGGCTTCTCCGACTTGTCCGTCTCCGGCTTCTCCGGACTCTCGGCCGCCGGCTTCGCGGGCTGGGGCTCGGTCGTCGGCTTCGGCGGCTCGGGTTCGTCCGCTTCGGCCGCCGGTTCGGAGTCCTCAGGAGTCGGCGCGGGGTCTTCGGAGGGCCGGTCCTGTGCGGGCTCCCGCTCGGCGGCGGTCGCGGCGTCCCCGGAGAGCTGGTCCTGTGCGGGCTCCCGCTCCCCGTCGGAGGCGTTCGCGGCAGGCTGGGGCGCGGGCTCCGTCGGCGTGGGGGCGACGGGGTCCGTGGGGGTGGAAGGCGGGGTCCTGTGGTTCGGCTGGTGCTCGGCCGTCTCGGTGTCGTCCGGCCGCGGCCGGCCGCTCCCGCCGCTCTCGTCCACGCTGTCCCCTCGTTCGAAGCGTTTTCCGCGCCTGCCGGGCGGAAGGGTCTGGGGTCGATGGTATGCGGCTCGCCCGGCACGTTCCGCCCCGGCACCCCCAGTCGCCCTCCCCGTCACAGGCGGCCCGCGTGGCCTTCACAACCGGCGCGCTCGGCTGTCCGCTCCCGCGACGGGGTCACTGTCAGTGGCGGGCCGTAAGGTTCTACGGCATGGAGAACAGCAGCGAGAGTGCGCGGCAGCCCGGGGCGACGGTGGGCGGTGGGGAGCCGGTGGCCGGCCCTGTTCCGGTCGCCGCGGTGATAGCGCCTGCCTCGTTGTCTCCGTCGCGGGCGAGCGACTTCATGCAGTGTCCGCTGCTGTACCGGTTCCGGGTGATCGACCGGCTGCCGGAGAAGCCGAGCGAGGCGGCGACCAGGGGGACGCTGGTGCATGCCGTGCTGGAGCGGCTTTTCGACGCCCCGGCGGCGGAGCGGACGGCGCCGCGCGCCAAGTCGTTGATCCCGGGGCAGTGGGACCGGCTGCGGGAGTCGCGGCCGGAGGTGGTGGAGCTGTTCTCCGACGATCCGGAGGGCGAGCGGCTCGCGCGCTGGCTGGGCGAGGCCGAGCGGCTGGTGGAGCGGTGGTTCACGCTGGAGGATCCGACGCGGCTGGAGCCGGCGGAGCGGGAGATGTTCGTCGAGGCGGAGCTTGAGTCGGGGCTCAGGCTGCGCGGGATCATCGACCGGGTCGACGTGGCGCCGACGGGTGAGGTGCGGATCGTCGACTACAAGACGGGAAAGGCGCCGCGGCCGGAGTACGCGGAGGGCGCGCTGTTCCAGATGAAGTTCTACGCCCTGGTGGTGTGGCGGCTGAGGAACGTGGTGCCCCGGCGGTTGCAGCTGGTGTATCTCGGCAGCGGGGAGGTGCTGACGTACGACCCGGTGCTCGCGGATCTGGAGCGGGTGGAGCGCAAGCTGCTGGCGCTGTGGGAGGCGATCCGGCTGGCGACGGAGTCGGGTGACTGGCGGCCGCGGCCGACGAAGTTGTGCGGCTGGTGCGATCACCAGGCGCACTGTCCGGAGTTCGGGGGCACTCCCCCGCCCTATCCGCTGCCGGTGAGGGCGGCTGAGGCGGCCGTGGTCGAGCAGGGCAGAATGGGGCCGGACTAGCGAAGGAGACTTACGTGGCCATCCGCGTCCTACTGGTCGACGACCAGCCGCTGCTGCGTACGGGCTTCCGGATGATCCTGGAGGCGGAGCAGGACATCGCGGTCGTCGGCGAGGCCGGAGACGGGCTCCAGGCCCTCGACCAGGTGCGGGCTCTGCAGCCCGATGTGGTTCTGATGGACATCCGCATGCCGCGGATGGACGGTGTGGAGGCGACCCGGCAGATCACCGGGCCGGGGCGGGACGGCCCGGCGAAGGTGCTGGTGCTGACGACCTTCGATCTCGACGAGTACGTGGTGGAGGCGCTGCGGGCGGGTGCCAGCGGGTTCCTGCTGAAGGACGCCCCGGCCAATGAGCTGGTGCAGGCGATCCGGGTGGTGGCGGCGGGTGAGGCGATGCTGGCGCCGAGCATCACGCGTCGGCTGCTGGACAAGTACGCCACGCATCTGCCGTCAGGTGACGAGCCTGTGCCGGACACGCTGCACACGCTGACCGAGCGTGAGGTGGAGGTGCTGAAGCTGGTGGCGCGGGGGCTGTCGAACGCGGAGATCGCCGCGGATCTGTTCGTCAGCGAGACGACGGTGAAGACGCATGTCGGGCATGTGCTGACCAAGCTGGGGTTGCGTGACCGGGTGCAGGCCGCGGTGTACGCGTACGAGAGCGGTCTGGTGCGGCCGGGCGCCCAGCAGTGACGGTTGCCTCCGGCGGTTTGGCAGGGGGCTCTGAGGGGCGTTTCGTGAGGGGGTTCTGTGCGGGGCGTTCTGTGCGGGGCGGGTGCGGGCTGTGTGTGGCTTGTCGCGCAGTTCCCCGCGCCCCTTAAGGGCGTTGTCGCCCGGCGGCCCTTGGGCGTTGCCTGTGTGGTCTGGCGTGAGACACCCGTGGGCGCCCCTCTTTGGTGAGAAGAGGGGCGCCCTTCGGCGTAGTGCGGCCGGGCCTCGTCAGGCCTGGCCCTTGTTGAGCTCCCAGAAGCGGAAGACCGTGGAAGCGTCGAGGCAGTACTCCAGGCCGTAGACACCGTCGGCGACGACGGCGTACTGCTTGGCCTGCCAGACGGGCAGCAGGGGGATCTCGTCGGCGACGATCTGCTGGAGCTCGTCGAAGTCGCTCTCGGTGGCGGCGCGGTTGCTCTCGCCGGATGTGCGCGGGATGAGCGTGCCGCTGATGGTCTTGTTGGCGTAGTTGTTGTCGAGGACGTTGCCCGCGCCGAAGAAGGGTGAGGTGAAGTTGTCGGCGTCCGGGTAGTCGGGCACCCAGCCCTTGACGTAGACGCCGTACTTGCCGGCGGCTATGTCTTTCTCGTACTGCTCGAAGGCGACGGACTTGACGTCGGCGTCGAACAGGCCACTGTCGTTGAGCTGGTCGGCGATCGCCTTGAACTCCTGGTCCGTGGCGGGGCCGTAGCGCGACGGGGTGGACCACAGGGTCAGCTTGACCTTGTCGGTGATGCCGCCCTCGCGCAGGGCCGCCTCGGCGCGGTCGGGGGACGGGCGGGCGCCGTAGGTGTCGAAGAAGGCGGTGCTGTGGCCGTCGATGCCCGCCGGGATGATCGAGTAGAGCGGGGTGGCGGTGCCCTCGTAGACGTCGCTGATGAGGGCGTCGCGGTCGAGGAGGAGGGCGATGGCCTTGCGGACGGGGAGCTGTCCGGCGACCGGGTCGTCCATGTTGAAGACCAGGTGCTGGACCTCGGCGCTGCTGCCCTCGACGACCTCGACGCCGGTGCCGTCGGAGGAGGCTTCCATGTCGGCGATGTCGCCGGCGCTGAGGCCTCGGTAGGCGATGTCGACCTCGCCCTTCTGCAGGGCGGCCTTGAGGGCCTTCTGGTCGCCGTGGAAGAACTTGAGGGTGATGCCGGCGTTCTGGACGTCGGCGGTGCCCTCGTAGTTCTCGTTGACGGAGAAGACGGCTTCGCCCTCGCTGTAGGAGTCGAGCTTGTAGGGGCCGGAGCCGCTGGCCCTGCCGTCCTCACGGAGCTTGCCGTCGTCGTACTCGCGGTGGTTGACGATGGACCCGGCACCGGAAGCGATCTTGCTGGGGAAGGTGGCGTCGGGGGCCTTGAGGTGGAAGACGACGGTGTTGTCGTCCAGGGTCTCGATGGTGTCGAGGCCGGAGAACATGATCGCGGGGCCGGCGTCGTCGTTGATCTTCAGCAGGCGGTCGAAGGAGTACTTGACGTCCTCGGAGGTGAGGCTGTCGCCGTTGCTGAACCTCAGGCCGTCCTTGAGGGTGCATTTGTAGACGGTGGCCTGGTTGTCGGAGAAGTCGCACGTGTCGGCGAGCTCCGGTTCGGGCGTGGTGCCGCCCTTGGGGAAGCTGAGCAGGGACTGGAAGACGTTGTTGAACAGCAGCCACGAGCCGGGGTCGTAGCCGGAGGCCGGGTCGGTGGCGAGGACGTCGTCGGACATCCCCATGACCACGGTGGCGCCGGAACCACCCAAGTCGCCGGAGCCCGAGCCGCAGCCGGTCAGCAGGCCGGAGGCCAGCCCCGCCACGATGGGCAGGACCGGCCAGTGGTTGCGCATGTTCACGTGCTTGTGCCTTGTCGTCGTTCGCGGATTGTTCCGGTCCGGCGCCCCGGTACGGATCCCCGGGGCCACCGTCCCGGCCCCGGGATTACGCGAGTGCGTCAGCCGCTCACACCACGGCTGAGCTCCCACAGCTGAAGGGTCGAGGAGGAGTTGAGGACGTATGCGGTGCCGGAGATGTCGTCGCTGGTGGCGACGTACTGCTTGCCCTGCCACAGCGGCAGCACGGGGACGTCCTCGGCGACGATGTCCTGGATCTCCGTCAGGCTCGCCGCGGCGGCGCCCCGGTCGGCCTCGCGGCGGCTCTCCGGGATGAGGGTGTTGCGGATCTGGCTGTTGGCGTAGGGGGACTTCAGGAAGTTGTCGGCGTCGAGGAACGGCGCGATGTAGTTGTCGGCGTCGGGGAAGTCGGGGAACCAACCCATGCCGTAGACGTCGTAGGAGCCCTTGCGCTGGGCGGGGACGAAGCTGTCCCAGGCGGTTCCCTTGATGGAGACGTCGAACAGGCCGCTGTCGTTCAGTTGCCCCCGCAGAACCTCGAACTCGCGCTTGGTGGCGGCGCCGTAGTGGTCCGTGGTGTAGTGCAGGGTCAGCTTCACCGGGGTGCTGACGTCGGCGTCGGCGAGGAGGTTCTCGGCCTTGCTGACGTCGGGGTCTCCGTACTTGTTGAAGAACGAGTTGGAGTGGCCGGTGATGGTGGCCGGGACGAGCGAGTAGAGGGGCTCGGCCTGGGAGCCGTAGACCTTGGAGACCAGTTCGCCGCGGTTGATGACCTGGGCCATGGCCTGGCGTACGGCCTTGTCGCGGACGCTGGGGGCGTCGGTGTTGAAGGCGAGGTAGCGGATCTCCAGGCCGGGCATGTCGAACAGCTCGGTGTTCTCGCCCGGGTCGACGCTGAGCCGCTGGATCTGCTCCGGGGTCATGCTGCGGGTCATGAGATCGATGTCCCCCTTCTTCAGGGCGCCATCCATGGCGGAGGCGTCCTTGAAGGACCTCATCTCGATCTTGTCGTTGCTCAGGCTGAGAGCACCCTTGTAGTGGGTGTTCTTGGTGAACACGGCCTTGACCATCTCGTCGTTCACGACTTCGGCCGTGAGCGTGTACGGGCCGGAGCCGGTCACGTCGAAGCCGTCGCGGAGCTCGCCCTTGTCGTAGTCGGCGGGGTTGACGATGCCGGCGACGGGGGTGGACAGCTTGTACGGGAAGGTGGCGTCGGCGGTCTTGAGGTGGAAGACCACCTCGCGGTCGCCCTGGGTCTCGACCGTGTCGATCTCGGACAGCAGGGCGAAGACGCCGGAGTCGGCCTTGATGGACCGGGCGCGGTCGATGGAGAACTTGACGTCCTTCGCGGTGACGGGGGTGCCGTCGGCGAAGCTGAGGTCCTCGCGGAGCTTGCAGGCGTAGCGCTCGTTGCCGGTGTCGGTGAAGGTGCAGCTCTCGGCGGCCTCGGGGACGGGCTCGCCCTCGCCGCGGGGCTGGATCATCAGGGTCTGCACGGTCTGGCGCAGGATGTTCCAGCTGCCGACGTCGTAGGCGTAGGCGGGGTCCAGGGGCGCGGGGGCGTCGTCGGTGGCGATGAACCGGTCGGTGGTGCCGACGGCGATCGTGCCGCCGCTGTCGCCCTCGCCGTCGGTCCCGCCGCAGGCGGCGAGGACCGGCGCGAGTAGGCCGATGACGGCCGGCAGCACCAAAGTCTTGCGGTTCATGCTGGTGTTACTCCACTGCTGTAGGTCCGTGCTGCGCGCGAGCATAGGGGTGGTGTCGCGGGAATCACGGGGAAGGGGGGTGATGTTCTCGCGACGAGATTAATGCGCATTGCAGGGGGTTCGCGGCCGCCGGAGGGGGCTTGTCCATCACGCTGCGAAACCGGGCGTGGACACACCGAAAACCCGACAGTGGAAGGTTTCGTACAGGGTCTCCCCAATCCGGACACAAGGGCCGGTCCATGGGGCGGAAAGCGGGGCGGATGACACACGTCAACCCCCTGTCGAGCCGCTCCGGGGTGGTGAACGTCACATCGCCGACGGCGTTCACACCAGCCGGATTTCGGCCATCCGGCTGGAGTGACCCCCCAGTTGGGGGCGGCTTTGCAGTGCCGGTGAATTCGCCTTAGCGACAGGCCGCAACCGGGTGTGTCGGCGGGCCGCGACGCCGTGCGAGGGGTCAGGCCGTCGCTGTGATCAGTCCGCGCAGGAAGGCCAGGTCGACCTCTTCGAGGGAGTTGACGACCGTGCGGCGGGCGGCCGGGGCGATGGGGGCCAGGGACGGCACGGCCACGACGTGGCAGCCGGCCGCCTCGGCAGCGGCGACGCCGGTCGCGGTGTCCTCGACGACGGCGCATCTGGCAGGGTCCACACCGAGTCCGGCGGCCGCGAACAGGTAGGGCTCGGGGTGCGGCTTGGTCCGCGGGACCTCGTCGCCGGCGACGCTGAGCCGGAAGTGCTGGGGGCCGAGCGAGGTCAGCACCCGGTCGATGATGCGCCGGTGGGAGGCGGAGACCAGGGCGGTGGGGATCTCGTGCGCGGCCAGCTCGGCCAGCAGCCGGGCGGCGCCGGGCATCAGCGGCAGGGCACGGGAGATGCGGTCCTCGAAGCCCTCGTTGAGCCGCACGGTCAGCTCGGCGAGGGTGACGTCCGCGCCGGTCGCCTCGATGAGGAACCCGGCACTGCGGGTCATCGGCCCGCCGACCACGACATGGCGCCAGGAGTCGTCGAGGGTGTGGCCGAGGCCGGCGAACACCTCGACCTCGACGTCCCACCAGAACCCCTCGGTGTCCACCAGGGTGCCGTCCATGTCGAGAAGCACGGCCTGCAGGGCTGAGCCCTCCGCCGTGCGGGTGCCGAGTGCGGGGACCGTGGTGGTCATCCGGCGTACCTCCTTGAGGGACCAGCAGGCCGGTTCCCCTGCGGGAACCGGCCTGCTTGGACCGACAAGTGTACGTCTCACGTGCGGCGAGTGCCTCGTTTAAAGGGGGTGGGTGAGGGCACTCCACTGATACGCCGGGGGCCGCTGAGGCGTGCCTCCACGAGGCCTGTGGGGCGGCTGGAAGGGCACGGCCGGCGGCCTCAGCGGGCGTTGAAGTACTTCGCCTCCGGGTGGTGGATGACGATCGCGTCGGTGGACTGCTCGGGGTGCAGCTGGAACTCCTCGGACAGCTTGACGCCGATGCGCTCGGGCTGGAGCAGGTCGGCGATCTTGGCGCGGTCCTCCAGGTCGGGGCAGGCGCCGTAGCCGAGGGAGAAGCGGGCACCCCGGTACTTCAGCTCGAACATGCCTTCGATCTCGGTGGGGTCCTCCCCCGCGAAGCCGAGTTCGCCGCGCACCCGGGCGTGCCAGTACTCGGCGAGCGCCTCGGCGAGCTGGACGGACAGGCCGTGCAGTTCGAGGTAGTCGCGGTAGGAGTTGGACTCGAAGAGCCGTGCGGTCTCCTCGCCGATGCGGGAACCGACGGTGACCACCTGAAGTCCGACCACGTCCGTCTCGCCGGACTCCTCCGGGCGGAAGAAGTCGGCCAGGCACAGCCGGCGGCCGCGGCGCTGGCGGGGGAAGGTGAAGCGGGTGAGCTCGTTGCCCTGCTCGTCGAGGATGATCAGGTCGTCGTCCTTGGACACGCACGGGAAGTAGCCGTACACGACGGCCGCCTCCAGCAGGTTCTCGGTCTGCAGCCGGTCCAGCAGGCCGCGCAGCCGCGGGCGTCCCTCGGTCTCGACGAGTTCCTCGTAGGTCGGCCCGTCGCCCTTGCGTGTCTGCTTCAGGCCCCACTGGCCCTTGAACAGGGCGCCTTCGTCGAGCCAGGAGGCGTACTCCTTGAGCTGGATGCCCTTGACGACGCGGGTGCCCCAGAAGGGCGGGGTGGGGATGGGGTTGTCGACGGCGACGTCGGAGCGGACGTGGCCCTCCTCGGGGCGCTCCTCGACGGCGACGGCGGTCGTGGCGCGGACCCGGCGCTGCTTGAGCTCGGGCAGCTTGGCGCCCGGCACTCCGCGCTTGACGCCGATCAGGGCGTCCATCAGGCGCAGGCCCTCGAAGGCGTCGCGGGCGTAGCGGACCTCGCCCTCGTAGATCTCGTGCAGGTCCTGCTCGACGTAGGCACGGGTGAGGGCGGCGCCGCCGAGGATGACGGGGTAGTCGGCGGCGAGGCCGCGGGAGTTGAGCTCCTCCAGGTTCTCCTTCATGATCACGGTGGACTTGACCAGGAGGCCGCTCATGCCGATGACGTCGGCCCTGTGCTCCTCGGCGGCGTCCAGGATCGCGGAGACCGGCTGCTTGATGCCCAGGTTGACGACGTTGTAGCCGTTGTTGGACAGGATGATGTCGACGAGGTTCTTGCCGATGTCGTGGACGTCGCCGCGGACGGTGGCGAGCACGATGGTGCCCTTGCCCTCCGCGTCGGACTTCTCCATGTGCGGTTCGAGGTGGGCGACCGCGGTCTTCATGACCTCGGCGGACTGCAGGACGAACGGCAGCTGCATCTGGCCGGAGCCGAACAGTTCGCCGACGACCTTCATGCCGTCCAGGAGGGTCTCGTTGACGATGTCGAGCGCCGGGCGGGTCTCCAGGGCCGCGTCGAGGTCGGCCTCCAGGCCGTTCTTCTCGCCGTCGATGATGCGCCGCTTGAGGCGCTCGTCCAGCGGGAGGGCGGCCAGTTCCTCGGCCTTGCCGGCCTTGAGGGACTTGGCGGTGGCGCCCTCGAAGAGGGCCATCAGCTTCTGGAGCGGGTCGTAACCCTCGGCGCGCCGGTCGTGGATCAGGTCGAGGGCGGTGTTGACCTGCTCCTCGTCGAAGCGGGCGATGGGCAGGATCTTGGAGGCGTGGACGATCGCGGAGTCCAGGCCCGCCCTGACGCATTCGTCGAGGAAGACGGAGTTCAGCAGGATGCGGGCGGCCGGGTTGAGGCCGAAGGAGATGTTGGACAGACCGAGGGTGGTCTGCACGTCGGGGTGGCGGCGCTTGAGTTCGCGGATCGCCTCGATGGTGGCGATGCCGTCCTTGCGGGACTCCTCCTGACCGGTGCAGATGGTGAAGGTCAGGGTGTCGATGAGGATGTCCTCCTCACGGATGCCCCAGTTGCCGGTGAGGTCGTCGATGAGCCGCTCGGCGATCTCGACCTTCTTCTCGACGGTGCGGGCCTGGCCCTCCTCGTCGATGGTCAGGGCGATCAGTGCCGCCCCGTGCTCCTGCGCCAGGCGGGTGACCTTGGCGAAGCGGGACTCGGGGCCGTCGCCGTCCTCGTAGTTCACCGAGTTGATCACCGCACGGCCGCCGAGCTTCTGCAGGCCGGCCTCGATGACGTCGACCTCGGTGGAGTCCAGCACGATGGGCAGGGTGGAGGCGGTGGCGAAGCGGCCGGCGAGTTCCTCCATGTCGGCGACGCCGTCGCGGCCGACGTAGTCCACGCACAGGTCGAGCAGGTGCGCGCCCTCGCGGATCTGTTCGCGGGCCATCTCCACACAGTCGTCCCAGCGGGCTTCCAGCATGGCCTCGCGGAACTTCTTGGAGCCGTTGGCGTTGGTGCGCTCGCCGATGGCCAGGTACGAGGTGTCCTGGCGGAAGGGCACGGTCTGGTAGAGGGAGGCCGCGCCGGCCTCGGGGCGGGGGCTGCGCTCCGCGGGGGTGAGTTCGCGGACGCGTTCGACGACCTGGCGCAGGTGCTCGGGGGTGGTGCCGCAGCAGCCGCCGATCAGGGACAGGCCGTAGTCGCGGACGAAGTTCTCCTGCGCGTCGGCCAGCTCGGGCGCGGTCAGCGGGTAGTGGGCACCGTCGGAGGTGAGCACGGGCAGGCCGGCGTTGGGCATGCAGGACAGCGGGATGCGGGCGTTGCGGGCGAGATAGCGCAGGTGCTCGCTCATCTCGGCGGGGCCGGTGGCGCAGTTCAGGCCGATCATGTCGATGCCGAGCGGCTCCAGGGCCGTCAGGGCGGCGCCGATCTCGGAGCCGAGCAGCATGGTGCCGGTGGTCTCGACGGTGACGGAGACGATCAGCGGCACGTCGTAGCCGGCGGTGGCCATGGCACGGCGGGCGGCGATGACGGAGGCCTTGGTCTGCAGCAGGTCCTGGGTGGTCTCCACCAGCAGGGCGTCGGCGCCGCCGGCGAGGAGTCCCTCGGCGTTCTTCTGGTAGGCGTCGCGGATCGCGGTGAAGGTGGTGTGGCCGAGGGTGGGGAGCTTGGTGCCCGGACCGATGGAGCCGAGGACCCAGCGCTGCTGTCCGGTGCGCGCGGTGAACTCGTCGGCCACCTCGCGGGCGATGCGGGCGCCGGCCTCGGACAGTTCCTCGACGCGTTCGGCGATGTCGTACTCGCCGAGGGCGCTGAGGTTGGCGCCGAAGGTGTTGGTCTCGACGCAGTCGACGCCGGCCCCGAAGTACGCCTCGTGGACAGAGCGCACGATGTCGGGGCGGGTGACGTTGAGGACCTCGTTGCAGCCCTCGAGGTTCTGGAAGTCCTCCAGGGTCGGGTCCTGGGCCTGGAGCATGGTGCCCATGGCTCCGTCGGCGACCACCACACGGGTGGCGAGCGCCTGGCGGAGCGCGGACGCGCGGGTCCGGCTGTCGGCGGAAGGGGTCGGCGGCACAGACGCCATGAAGGGCTCCCTCGGGTGCGACGGCTGTCGGCTTTGCGCCCCTTGCGATGAAGCCCATGGGGAGCTTCCCGAGGAGGACGCACTCCGCCAGCGTAGCCGGGAGCATACGAACGTGGTCAGGGACGTCCACCACCCGGACGAGAGGGCGAGCGGCGGCTTCTGCTTCAGTTCGTGAGGACCCCGCAGGTGACGGGCGGGGTGGGTGTGGCTCACCATGTGGCGACCGAGCGGCCACCGAGCCGCGAACCTTGTGGCATCCGAGTGGCGCGCGAGTGGCATCCGAGCCGCGAGCGAGTTGCGGCCGAACATTAGCGGTGAGTCGGCATGGACCGGTAGTGTTCGGCATTGCCGAACGATGGACAATGTCGAGCGGCAACGACGCCGGACGACGGCGGTGGCGCCGGAGAACGACCGGGAGTGTCACGGCTCGACGGTCGAAGGGGACGGAGGCAGGACGGCGATGGCACGGAACATCCAGTCGCTGGAGCGGGCTGCGGCCATGTTGCGCCTGCTCGCGGGCGGCGAGCGGCGACTGGGCCTGTCGGACATCGCCTCCTCGCTGGGCCTCGCCAAGGGGACAGCGCACGGGATCCTGCGCACCCTCCAGCTGGAGGGCTTCGTGGAGCAGGACGAGGCGTCGGGCCGCTATCAGCTGGGCGCGGAGCTGCTGCGCCTGGGCACGACCTATCTGGATGTGCACGAGCTGCGGGCGCGGGCGCTGGTGTGGACGGACGATCTGGCCCGTTCCAGCGGCGAGAGCGTGTATCTGGGCGTCCTGCACCAGCACGGCGTGCTGATCGTGCATCACGTCTTCCGTCCGGACGACAGCCGGCAAGTGCTGGAGATCGGGGCCATGCAGCCGCTGCACTCCACGGCCCTGGGCAAGGTGCTGTCGGCGTACGACCCGGTGGCGCACAGCGAGGCGATCGAGGCCGACCGCAAGGCCTTCACCGACCGCACGGTGTGTGAGCTGGACGCCTTCGAGCAGATCCTCGACATCTCACGCGCGCGTGGCTACGCGGCGGACGTGGAGGAGACCTGGGAGGGCGTGGCCTCCGTGGCGGCGCCGATCCACGACCGGCGGCGCATGCCGGTGGGCGCGGTGGGCATCACCGGCGCGGTGGAGCGGCTGGCGCGCGACGGTGAGCTGCGCCCCGAGCTGATCGCGGCGGTACGGGACTGTGCTCGCGCGGTGTCGCGGGACCTGGGCGCGGGCCGCTTCTGAGCCGCGCCCGCGCGACACCGCGGGGACCGGGCGGCGCGGGCCGCCGTCGAGTCAGCCCCGCAGCACTGCGGCGGGCGCCGGGCGCCGGGCGCACATGAACCACGCCCGCGCGGGGGATCGACGGGTCCAGGCACGGGCCACTTCCGAGCCGCGCCCGCGCGACACCACGGGGACCGGGCGGCGCGGGCCGCCGTCAAGTCACTCCCGCAGCACTGCGACGGGAGCCGGGCGCCGACCGCCCATGAACCACGCCCCCGCGGGGGTCGACGGGCCCAGACACGGGCCTCCTCCGAGCCGCGCCCGCGCGGGCTCGCCAGGTCCAGGCGCGGGCCTCTTCCGAGCCGCGCCCGCGCAGAGTCGCGGGACCCGGCCGCCCACCCCTCCCGAGCCGCACCCGCACCCGCACCCGCACCCGCACCCGCACCCGCACAGAGTCCCAGAAGCCCGGCGCCGGCCCCTCCCGAGCCGCACCCACACCGGAAGCCCAGCGCCGGCCCCTCCCGAGCCGTGCCCGCGCGAAGTCACGCGATCCGGGCGTCAGGCGCCTCTGAGCTGCACACGCAGGGCGAGTCAGGACCTCCGGGACCGCGGCGCCAGTACGGCGTTCCGGTCTGCGGCCTACCCTGAAAACCCGATCAAAATGGGCATAGCGCTCGAATCAGCACAGACACCAACACAAGATCGATACGTCGAGTCGATCAATAACGATCGAGTTTTCGATAACGGAACTCTTGACGCACGCGTAACGCCGGAGCAAGACTCCCGTCCATCGGTCGGCATTGTCGAACACCTACCGGCAATACGCGCTAGAGTGTGACAACGCCAAGGGACCGGCCAGCTCTCACCCCCGAGGGCGCGGCAACCCCCGAAGGGACTCGGGGTGCTGCTTCCCTGGACGAAGGACAAAGGAGTCGCGGGTGTCCAGCTCCGACATCTTCATCGGCGAGACCATCGGTACCGCCATACTCATCCTGCTCGGCGGTGGCGTGTGCGCCGCCGTGACGCTGAAGGCCTCCAAGGCCCGCAACGCCGGCTGGCTCGCCATCACCTTCGGGTGGGGTTTCGCCGTGCTCACGGCGGTCTACACCTCGGCGCCGCTGTCCGGCGCTCACCTCAATCCGGCTGTCACCCTCGCACTCGCGATCAAGGACAACGTCTGGGACAACGTCGCCACCTACTGGGGCGGGCAGATGCTCGGCGCGATGATCGGCGCCACCCTGGTCTGGGTCGCCTACTACGGGCAGTTCCAGGCGCACCTGACCGACAAGGAGATCGTCGGCGGTCCGGGCGCGCAGGCCACGGCCACCAAGGCCGTCGAGGCCCAGGAGAAGGGCGCCGGCCCGGTCCTGGGTGTCTTCTCCACCGGTCCTGAGATCCGCAACGCGGTGCAGAACCTCGCCACCGAGATCCTCGGCACGACCGTGCTGGTGCTCGCCGTTCTCACCCAGGGCCTTAACGACAACGGCAACGGCCTCGGCATCCTGGGCGCACTGATCACCGCGCTCGTCGTCGTCGGCATCGGTCTGTCGCTGGGCGGCCCGACGGGCTACGCGATCAACCCGGCCCGTGACCTCGGTCCGCGCATCGTGCACGCCCTGCTTCCCCTGCCCAACAAGGGCGGCTCCGACTGGAGCTACGCCTGGGTCCCGGTCGTCGGTCCGCTGATCGGCGCGGCGATCGCCGCAGGCATCTACAAGGTCGCGTTCGCATAACCGAGCCGCCGCAAGAGCCAAGCTTCCTCGACAGGCACTTCGAGCTCGACAGCACGCGCCGTACGTAAAGCCCCGTAACCAAGGACTCCCAGGAGCACACAGTGACCGACGCCCACGCCGGCCCGTTCATCGCCGCCATCGACCAGGGCACGACCTCCAGCCGCTGCATCATCTTCGACCGGGACGGCCGTATCGTCTCCGTCGACCAGAAGGAGCACGAGCAGATCTTCCCGAAGCCGGGCTGGGTCGAGCACGACGCGACCGAGATCTGGACCAACGTCCAGGAGGTCGTCGCCGGAGCCGTCGAGAAGGCCGGCATCACCCGTGACGACATCAAGGCCATCGGTATCACCAACCAGCGCGAGACCACCGTGCTGTGGGACAAGAACACCGGTGAGCCCGTCCACAACGCCATCGTCTGGCAGGACACCCGCACCGACGCCCTGTGCAGGGAGCTGGGGCGCAACGTCGGCCAGGACCGCTTCCGCCGGGAGACCGGTCTGCCGCTGGCGTCCTACTTCGCCGGTCCGAAGGCCCGCTGGCTGCTGGACAACGTCGAGGGCCTGCGCGAGCGCGCCGAGGCCGGCGACATCCTCTTCGGCACCATGGACACCTGGGTCATCTGGAACCTGACCGGTGGTGTCGACGGCGGCAAGCACTACACCGACGTCACCAACGCCTCCCGCACCATGCTGATGAACCTCCACACGCTGGAGTGGGACGACAAGATCGCCGAGTCGATCGGCGTGCCGCTGGCGATGCTGCCGGAGATCCGCTCCTCCGCCGAGGTCTACGGCGAGATCACGGGCGGCAAGCTGGGCGACCTGCTCGGCGGCATTCCGGTCGCCTCCGCGCTGGGCGACCAGCAGGCGGCCCTGTTCGGCCAGACCTGTTTCGCCGAGGGTGAGGCCAAGTCCACGTACGGCACCGGCACGTTCATGCTGATGAACACCGGCGAGAAGATCATCAACTCCTACTCGGGCCTGCTGACCACGGTCGGCTACCGGATCGGCGACGAGCAGCCGGTCTACGCCCTGGAGGGCTCGATCGCCGTCACCGGTTCGCTGGTGCAGTGGATGCGCGACCAGATGGGCCTGATCTCCACGGCCGCCGAGATCGAGACGCTCGCGCTGTCGGTGGAGGACAACGGCGGCGCGTACTTCGTGCCGGCCTTCTCCGGTCTGTTCGCCCCCTACTGGCGCTCCGACGCCCGCGGTGTCATCGCCGGTCTGACCCGGTACGTCACCAAGGCGCACCTGGCGCGTGCCGTCCTGGAGGCCACGGCCTGGCAGACCCGTGAGATCACCGACGCCATGACGAAGGACTCCGGCGTCGAACTGTCCGCCCTCAAGGTCGACGGCGGAATGACCTCCAACAACCTGCTGATGCAGACGCTCTCGGACTTCCTGGACGCACCCGTGGTGCGCCCGATGGTCGCCGAGACCACCTGCCTCGGCGCCGCCTACGCCGCCGGTCTCGCCGTCGGCTTCTGGACCAGCACCGACGACCTGCGCGCCAACTGGCGCCGGGCCGCCGAGTGGACCCCCCGCATGGACGCGGACACCCGCGACCGTGAGTACAAGAGCTGGCTCAAGGCCGTCGAGCGGACCATGGGCTGGCTCGAGGACGAAGACTGACGAGGAGTAAGAAACCCCATGACCACGCAGTCCACCCTGCAGTCCGTGCCCGCCCTGGGAACTCGCCCGGCCTCCGGCTCCCACCCGAGCCGCGCCGAGACCCGGGAGCAGCTCTCCAAGGCGTCGTACGACCTTCTCGTCATCGGCGGCGGCATCCTGGGCATCTCCACCGCCTGGCACGCCGCGCAGTCCGGCCTCAGGGTGGCTCTGGTCGACGCCGGCGACTTCGCCGGCGCCACCTCCTCCGCCTCCTCCAAGCTGCTCCACGGCGGTCTGCGCTACCTGCAGACCGGCGCGGTGAAGCTGGTGGCGGAGAACCACTTCGAGCGCCGTGCGGTCTCCCGTCAGGTGGCCCCCCACCTGGCGAACCCGCTCACGTTCTACCTCCCCGTGTACAAGGGCGGGCCGCACGGCGCCGCGAAGCTCGGGGCGGGCGTCTTCGCCTACTCCGCGCTCTCCGCGTTCGGTGACGGCGTCGGCCACCTCCTGTCCCCCGCGAAGGCGGCGCAGGACGTGCCGGAGCTGCGTACCGAGAACCTCAAGGCCGTCGCCGTGTACGGCGACGACCAGATGAACGACGCGCGCATGGCGCTGATGACGGTCCGCGCGGCCGTCGAGGCGGGCGCGGCCGTGCTCAACCACGCCGAGGTCACCGGCCTGCGTTTCACCCAGGGCCGGGTGACCGGCGCGGACCTCAGGGACCGTCTGTCCGGTGACGAGTTCGGTGTCAGCGCCCGTCTGGTGCTGAACGCGACCGGCCCTTGGGTCGACCACCTGCGCCGCATGGAGGACCCGAATGCCGCCCCGTCCATCCGTCTGTCGAAGGGCGCGCATCTGGTCCTGAAGCGCACCGCCCCGTGGAAGGCCGCGCTCGCGACCCCGATCGACAAGTACCGCATCACCTTCGCCCTTCCGTGGGAGGACATGCTGCTGCTCGGTACGACCGACGAGGAGTACGAGGGCGACCCGGCCGAGGTCGCGGTCAACGACAAGGACATAGCGCAGATCCTGGACGAGGCCGCGTTCTCCATCCGCGACCAGCAGCTCGACCGGGATCTGATCACGTACTCGTTCGCGGGTCTGCGGGTACTGCCGGGCGGTCCAGGTGACACCGCGAAGGCCAAGCGGGAGACCGTGGTGACCGAGGGCCGGGGCGGGATGCTGTCCATCGCGGGGGGCAAGTGGACGACGTTCCGTCACATCGGCCGTACGGTGATGCAGAAGCTGGAGACGCTGCCGGGCCGTCCGCTGGGCGAGGACTTCGAGCCGATCTCCTCGCTGCCGAAGAAGCTGCCGCTGCCGGGTGTCGCCAACCCGCGCGCGGTCGCCCACCGGCTGCTGACCGACCGCCCGGCGCCGGGTCCGCGGATGGGCGCCGACACCGCCAGGCATCTGGCCACGCACTACGGTTCGCTGGCCTTCGACATCGCCCGCCTGGCGAACGAGAGCCCCGAGCTGGCCGAGCGGGTCCACCCCGACGCGCCGGAGATCTGGGCGCAGGTCGTCTGGGCCCGTGACCACGAGTGGGCCGAGACCGCGGACGACGTGCTGCGCCGCCGCACCACCCTGACGATCCGGGGCCTGGCCACGGACGAGTTGCGGGGCAAGGTCCAGGACCTGCTCGACAAGAAGTAGGGCCGGACGAAGAGGGTCCGACGGCCGGACGGTCCTACGGAATGAAGGAGGCGGCTCCCCGCACGGAGCCGCCTCCTTGCCGTGTGCGGCGGTGTGCGGCAGTGGGCGCCGAGGTGGGCGCGATGGCGATCCTTTGATCGTTCCGGGGTGTTCGGGGGTGGCGAACGGGGCAGTGATCCGTTCACTCCCCCGTGCAAGGGGGCTGCGGGCGCCCCCGCCGAACGCCGTAAGGTTGGGACGACAAGCGAGGGCACATCGGAAGGAGGCGCTGGGTGATCGAGCTGGAGGGAGTTCCCGAGCTGATCGACCCAGTCATGGTGGCAGCGTTCGAAGGCTGGAACGATGCAGGCGACGCCGCCTCCACCGCGGTCGCGCATCTGGAGCGGGAATGGAAGGGCGAGGTGTTCGCGGCGCTGGACGCCGAGGACTACTACGACTTCCAGGTGAACCGCCCCACGGTGTTCATGGACGCCGGTGTGCGCAAGATCACTTGGCCGACGACAAGGTTGTCGGTCGTGCGGGTCGGCGGCGACAAACCGCGCGATCTGGTGCTGGTGCGCGGCATCGAACCGTCCATGCGGTGGCGGTCGTTCTGCAACGAGCTGCTCGGCTTCGCGCATGAACTCGGTGTGGAGCTGGTCGTGATCCTGGGCGCCCTGCTGGGCGACACCCCGCACACCCGTCCCGTCCCGATCAGCGGCACCACGTCCGACCCGGACCTGGCCCGCCGGATGGATCTGGAGGAGACCAAGTACGAGGGCCCGACGGGCATCGTCGGTGTGCTCCAGGAGGCGTGCACGCACGCCGGCGTTCCGGCGGTGTCGCTGTGGGCGGCCGTGCCGCACTACGTGTCGCAGCCGCCGAACCCGAAGGCGACACTGGCGCTGCTGAACCGGCTGGAGGACCTGATCGACGTGCGCATCCCGCTGGGCGAGCTGCCCGAGGACGCGCGCGCCTGGCAGGTGGGTGTGGACCAGCTGGCCGCCGAGGACAGCGAGGTCGCCGAGTACGTCCAGACGCTGGAGGAGGCGCGGGACACCGCGGATCTGCCGGAGGCGTCGGGCGAGGCGATCGCCCGGGAGTTCGAGCGGTATCTGCGGCGCCGGGACGGCGGCGGCTCGCCGGGCGGGCACGCCACGGACGGCGACGGCTCGCCCTACCGCCGGGACAGCTCCGGTGAGCGGACGCGGCCGCCGAAGCCGCCGAAGCCGGGTGCGGACGACGGGGATTCGGCGGAGGACTGACGGTCGAGGACCGAGGGGCGGTGCGCGCGCACCGCCCCTTTTTCCTTCAGATCTGCGGTCCCGTCAAATCTGCACTTCCTTCCTATCTGCACTTGCGTCAGATCCGCGTCTCTGTCAGATCCGCATCTCTGTCAGACCCGCGTCTCTGTCAGACCCGCGTCTCCGTCAGACCCGCGTCTCCGTCAGATCTGCGCGACGGCCACGACGTCGTAGTCGGTGTCGGCCGTCGGTTCGGCGACGTCGAAGCGGGCGTTGGGCAGGTAGAGGCGGTCGCCCCAGGCCGCGGCCGCAGTCGGGATGCGGAAGCCCTCGTGCTGGATGACGGTCACCAGGGAGCCGCGGGTGCCCGCCGCGTTCAGCCGGAAGACGTCGACGCGGTTCTGGAACTGCTGGACGACGTAGAGGGTCCGGCCGAGCAGGAGGATGCCGTCGCCGTTGGGGATGCGCGCGTCGCCGAGGTCGACGGCGCGGGCGAGGCCGGTGCGCGGATCGACACGCATCAGCCGGCCGCCATCGGCGAAGGCGTTCACCACGAGCAGGGCGCTGCCGTCGGGAGTGCGGGCGATGCCGTTGCCGGTGAAGTCGGTGCCCTGCTCCCAGTCGCCGCCGAGGGGCACGGTCACCGCCTCGCCGGGGACGTTGCGCGGGCCCAGCTCCAGCCGGTAGAGCACGGCCTTGAAGGAGTCGGTGAACCAGGCGGCACCGGGGGTGAGGATCACGTCGTTCACGAACGCGCCGCCCACCGGGACGATCCGCTCGACCTCACCGGTGCGGGCGTCGACCGTGCGCAGTTCGCCACTGGTCGCGCCGGACACGAACAGCCTGCCGTAGCGGTCGCTCTTGAGGCCGGCGGTGGGGTGGGCGCTGCCGAGTCCGGTGGGGACGACTCTTCCGCGGCCGGTGGCGAGGCTGACGCGGTAGAGGTCGCCGTGCGCGAGCGAGCCGACGTAGGCGTGCGGGCCGTGGCCCAGGGTGATGCCCTCGGGCCGCCAGCCGCCGGGCAGTTGTAACCGGGTGGGCCAGGAGTGCCGGGTCGCGCCGGTGGCGTGGGCGGTGCCGCCGACGAGGGCGGTGGCGGACAGCGCGGCGGTCGCGGTGAAGAGGTTCCTGCGTGTCAGGGAGCGGTTGGTGAAGGTCACGGTGCGTCCTTACCCGGAGGACCGGTCGAGGACCGGCGGTGTGATCGTCGGACTCCGTCAGCCCATCACATGGGCGCTCGCGCACAGCCGTGTCGGCCTGAACGGCCATCAACATTATGAAAAGGGGCGCCTGCTGTCCACGAAAGGTCCGCGGACAGCAGGCGCCCCGACGCGTCGCGGGACCCGTTACAGGGCCACGCCCAGCAGGGCGTCCACCGCGCGTGAGACGACGCCGGGCGCACCGATGTCGGTGCCGCCCCGCTCCTCCTGGAGGGCGACCCAGCGGTCGACCGCGGCGAGCGCGGCCGGGGCGTCGAGGTCGTGTCCGAGGGCGTCGCGGATCTCCTCGACGAGGGCGTCGGCGGCGGGGCCGTCGGGCCGGGAGACGGCGGCGCGCCAGCGGTCGAGCCGGTCGACGGCGTCCTGGAGGACCTGGTCGGTCCATTCCCAGTCGGCGCGGTAGTGGTGGGCGAGGAGGCTGAGCCGGATGGCGGCCGGGTCGACGCCCTCGCGGCGCAGGGCCGAGACGAAGACGAGGTTGCCCTTGGACTTGGACATCTTCTCGCCGTGCAGGGCGACCATGCCGGCGTGGACGTAGGCCTTGGCCATGGGGAACTCGCCGGTGAGCACCTGGGCGTGGGAGGCGCCCATCTCGTGGTGCGGGAAGGCGAGGTCGGAGCCGCCGCCCTGGACGTCGAAGCCCATGCCGAGGTGGTCGAGGGCGATGGCGACGCACTCGATGTGCCAGCCGGGGCGGCCGCGGCCGAGGGAGGCGCCCTCCCAGCTGGGTTCGCCCTCGCGGGCGGCCATCCACAGCATCGGGTCGAGCGGGTTCTTCTTGCCGGGGCGGTCGGGGTCGCCTCCGCGCTCGGCGGACAGCAGCCGCATGGCGGCGGCGTCGAGGTGGGAGACCTGCCCGAAGTGGGGGTCGGTCTCGACGGAGAAGTAGATGTCGCCGTCCAGCTCGTAGGCGGCGCCCATGTCCCGCAGACGTTCGACCAGGGGGACGATGCCGGGTATGGCCTCGACGGCTCCGATGTAGTGCCGCGGCGGCAGCATCCGCAGGGCGGTCATGTCCTCGCGGAAGAGGGCCGTCTCCTTCTCGGCGAGGGCGACCCAGTCGATGTCGTCGCGCAGGGCCCGCTCCAGGAGCGGATCATCGACGTCGGTGACGTTCTGGACGTAGTGAACCTGCCGCTTGGTGTCCAGCCAGACCCGCTGGACGAGGTCGAACGCGTTGTAGGTCGCCGCGTGCCCCATGTGGGTGGCGTCGTACGGCGTGATGCCGCAGACGTAGATGCGGGCTACGGGACCGGGCTCAAGGGTGACGAGCCCACCGGTCGCGGTGTCGTGAATCCTCAGGTCGCGGCCCTGACCAGGCAGGGCGGGGACCTCGGAAGCGGGCCAGGCATGCATGTCTTGAGACTAACCGGACTGGAGTTCCGGATACGAACCGGATGACGCCAGGTTGGCCGAGAAGGCGGTCTTGTCCCGGATGGCGTTGTGTGCTCACACCGGTGGCCACGGTATGGCGGGCCACTCCCCCGTGGGTTCGGGGTGCTTTCCGGAGGTCAGGAGGGCGTCGACCCGCGCGCGTGTGGCGTCGATCTCGGCGGGGGTGATCAGGGGGGTGAGGCGCCGCGCGAGGGTGCCGTCGGGCGTCAGGGACTCCTTGAGCCCCTTCAGGACGGTCACGGCCTCCTCGGTCAGGGGTTCGCCCGCCCAGCCCCACAGCAGGGTGCGCAGCTTGTTCTCGGTGTGGAAGGAGACGCCGTGGTCGATGCCGTAGAGGCGGCCGTCGTCGGCGGGGAGGAGATGGCCGCCCTTGCGGTCGGCGTTGTTGATCACCGCGTCGAGGACGCAGAGGCGGCGCAGCCGCTCGTCGTCGGCGTGCACGAGCAGGGCGGTGCGGTCCTCGCCCACCTCGGCGAGACCGATGGCCCTCCAGCCCGGTCCGGCCTCCTCGCCGTCGACCAGGGCGAGCAGCTCGGTGGCCGTGTCTCCTTCGGGTGCCTCGATCCACAGCTGGACCATGCCCTGCCCGTAGGGGCCGTCGCGCAGCACGGTGGGCGGGATCAGGTGCCAGCCGGTGGCCTCGGAGACCTCGTAGGCGGCGATCTCGCGCTGGGCGAGGGTGCCGTCGGGGAAGTCCCACAGGGGGCGTTCCCCGGCGACGGGCTTGTAGACGCAGGCCGCTTCCCGGCCGTCGTGGGTCAGGGTGCAGTACAGGGCCGCGTTGGAGGCCTCGCGCAGGCGTCCGCGCACGGTCAGCTCGCCCTCGGCGAGCAGGTCCGCCGGTGTCATGCTCCGCGGCGGTATCCGTTCTGGCGCGGACATACGTGTCCTTCCGGGTCGAGCGGCAGGCTGCACAGCGGGCAGGGCGGCCGGCCGGCGTTGACGACGTCGAGGGCGCGCTTGGCGAAGGCGCGGGCCTGCGTTCCGGTGAGCCGCACCCGGAGCATCGGGGGGCCGTTCTCCTCGTCCTGCAGGAGTCTTTCCTCGGCCTCGGCGAGGTCCTCGTCGGTGTCGGCGTCGAGTTCGACGAGGGCCTGTGCCTCGACGATCATGCGCTGTTCCTCGCCGTCCCAGGCGAGGGCCATGGTGCCGACCCGGAACTCCTCCTCGATGGGGGTGTCCAGCGGGTCGGTGTCGGAGATCTCCGTGGGGGCCATGGCGGGGACCGAGGCGCTGCCTCCGCTGCGGCGTACGACCTCGTCGAGCAGTTCGTCCATGCGTTCGGCGAGCGCGGCGACCTGGGTCTTCTCCAGGGCCACGCTGGTCACCCGGGAGCCGGCGGTGGCCTGGAGGAAGAACGTACGGCGCCCTGGCAGTCCGACCGTGCCGGCCACGAAGCGGTCCGGGGGGTCGTAGAGGAACACCTGACGGGACACGTCCAGCTCCAAGAATCGTGGTGGCGGGCAGGGTGCTACTGCGACCGCTTCACCCTACTGCGGCCGACGATCACGGTGCGCCCGCACCGCCCCCGACGGTGGCCTGGTCGCTCGGGGGTTCCTCGCGCGGAGCCAGGGAGGCGAAGTCGCCGGTGTCCCCGAGGCGCACGAGAAACGGCCGCAGCCGGGTGTAACGGATCGCTGTGATGGAACACGGTTCGACGGAGATCCGTTGGAAGAGGTCGAGATGAAGTCCGAGTGCGTCGGCGACGAGGGACTTGATGATGTCCCCGTGCGAGCACATGAGGTAGACGGCGTCGGGGCCGTGGTCGCGCTCCACGCGCGCGTTCCACTCGCGTACGGCTTCGGCGGCGCGGTGCTGCATGGCGCGCATCGACTCGCCGCCGGGGAAGGCGGCCGCGGTGGGGTGGGCCTGGACGACCTCCATGAGGGGTTCGTCCTTGAGTTCGGCGAGTTTGCGGCCCGACCAGTCGCCGTAGTGGCATTCGCCGATGCGGTCGTCGGTGTGGGCGGTGAGTCCGCCGCGGGCGGTGAGCAGGGGCTGGATCGTCTCCTGGCAGCGTTGCAGGGGGCTGGTGACTATCTCGTGGAGGGGGAGCTCGGCGAGGCGGGCGGGCAGGGCGGCGGCCTGGGCGAGTCCGCGCTCGTCGAGGGCGACGCCGGGCGTCCATCCGGCGAGGAGTCCCGCGGTGTTGGCGGTGGAGCGTCCGTGCCGGACCAGGAGCAGCGTGGGCATGCCGCCCAGGGTAGGCGTAGCAGGGGGTGCGGCGGCGGGCGCCGGGGAGGAGAATTCGCTCCGTGATCGTGGACTGCGCGATTTACCGGGACGGGAGGCGGACGAAGGCCCCCGCGGATCTGTCCGACGCGCTGGCCGAGGCACGGTCGGCGGGCGGGTTCATCTGGATCGGGCTGCACGAGCCGACCCAGCACGAGTTCGACCTGGTCTCGGAGGAGTTCGCGCTGCATCCGCTGGCGGTCGAGGACGCCCTGTCGGCGCATCAGCGGCCGAAGCTGGAGGTGTACGACGACTCGCTGTTCCTGGTGCTGAAGCCGGTCGTGTACGAGCCGGACAGCGACACCGTCACCTCCGGCGAGGTCATGGTCTTTCTCGGCGACAGTTTCGTGGTCACGGTGCGGCACGGCGAGGGGTCTCCGCTGGCGGCGGTCCGGCATCGGCTGGAGGAGGAGCCGGAGATACTGGCGAAGGGTCCTACGGCGGTGCTGTACGCGATCACCGACGCGACCGTGGACCACTATCTGGAGGTCGCGGACGAGTTGCAGACGGACCTGGGTGAGCTGGAGGCGGAGGTGTTCTCGCCGGAGCAGGGCGGGACGCGGCACACGGCGTCGCGGATCTACACCTTCAAGCGGCAGGTACTGGAGTTCCGCCGGGCGACCGGCCCGCTGGCGCTGCCGCTGGTCAAGCTCGCGGGGACGGGTCCGTTCGGGCTGGCGGTGCCGTTCGTCAATGAGAAGGCGCAGCCGTACTTCCGGGACGTGGGGGACCATCTGACGCGGGTGAACGAGTCGGTGGAGAGCCTGGACCGGCTGGTGTCGGACATTCTGTCGGCGCATCTGGCGCAGACGAGCGTGCGGCAGAACGACGACATGCGGAAGATCTCCGCTTGGGCGGCCATGGCCGCGGTCCCCACGATGCTCGCGGGGATCTACGGCATGAACTTCGACCACATGCCGGAACTGCACTGGGTGTGGTCGTATCCGGCGCTGATCGCGCTCATGGCCGCCCTGGAGGTGCTGCTGTACCGGCTGTTCAAGAGCCGCGGCTGGCTGTAGGCGGGGCGGGTCAGGCGAACTCGGGGGCGGTGGTGGCGGGGCCGCCGAGGGCGTCGCGGCGTTCGGGCATCGTCAGGGAGACCATGCGGCGCCAGCCGGCGAGCCGTTCCCAGGCGTAGAGGGCGTGGATGCCGGCGGCGAGGACGGCCGACTTGGCTCTGGGCCAGCCGAGGATGCGGCCCATGTGGGTCATGACGGCGAGGCTGACGTCGCGGTAGACGCGGATCTCGGCGAGGGCGCTCTCGCGCAGGGTGTGCTGGATGGCGCGGCCATGGCCGGCGTGGGCGAGGCGCAGGAGTTCCTCGTGGCAGTATGCGAGGTGGTTGTCCTCGTCGTTGGAGATCATCCTGACCGCGCGGCCGATGTCGGGGTGGTCGGCGAAGTGCTTGCGCAGCAGGTCCATCTGCTCGGCGGCGCGCTGTTCGGTGACGCGGCTGTGTGCGAGGTAGGTGACGATGTCCTGGACGGTGAGCGGCTCGTCGCGCTTGAGCTTGTCGTGGGCGAGACCGATGCCGCTCGTCTCCAGCAGCATCGTGTAGTCGGTCTCGTCGGGTACGGCCACGGGCGTGAGGCCGCGCTTCTTCATCAGGGCGTTGAAGATCCGGCCGTGCTTGTCCTCGTCGGCGCCGTGCCGGGTGATCTTGGGGACCAGGGCGCGCTCGCTCGCCGGTACGAGGGCGGCGATCCGGGCGTTCTCCCAGCCTCCCTGCGACTCGCCGCTGGCGGCGATGGAGCAGAACAGCCGGAACGACTCGTCGTTGTCGAGGATCTCCTGGAAAAGACTCTTGGCCGAAAGCATCTGAGGCACCTCTCTGCTCTCCGCGGGTTCCGCAAGGCCCGCGAAGAACGAGTCAAATGCGCCGTCAGGGGGGTCGCAACAGCTGTGTCGGACAACTCCGCCAAAAGGAGGACGTGCCGAGTCGCGCCACGGGCGTAACCCGGGCGCCGTCCGGCGCGTTGTGCTGCGTGACGGCCGTGGCGGGGAAGACCCCCGAGCCCCCACCACGGCCGCTGAAATCCCCTCCCCCTGACGCGAGTCGGGTCACGCCAGTCCGGCGCGCTCCATGGCCTCGACACCGGCCCGCAGCGCGGTGAGGCGGTCGTCCAGGGTGAACCCCGCGGGCGTGACGGTGAGGGTGGTGACGCCGGCGGCGGCGTAGGCCTTCATGCGGTCGGCGATGCGGTCGACCGAGCCGAGCAGCGTGGTCCGGTCGATCAGGTCGTGCGGTACGGCGGCCGCGGCGCCCTGCTTGTCGCCGGACAGGTACTTGTCCTGGATCTCGGCGGCCGCCTGCTCGTAGCCCATGCGCCGGGCGAGCTGGTTGTAGAAGTTCTGCTTGCGGCTGCCCATGCCGCCGACGTACAGGGCGGTGTAGGGGCGGAAGAAGTCGGCGAGCAGCGGAACGTCCTTGTCCTCGCCGACGGCGAGGGGCAGGGTCGGGCAGACGTCGAAGCCGTCGAGGGTCTTGCCCGCCTTCTCGCGTCCGGCGCGCAGGTGGCGGATCGCGGTGTCCTCCAGGTGGTCGGCGGAGGGGAAGATCAGCAGGGCGCCGTCGGCGATCTCGCCGGTCTGCTCCAGGTTCTTCGGGCCGATCGCGGCGATGTACAGCGGGATGCGCTCGCGCTCCGGGTGCACGGTCAGCTTGATCGGCTTGCCGGGGCCGCCGGGCAGCGGCAGCGTCCAGTGCTCGCCCTCGAACGACAGCCGCTCGCGGGTCATGGCCTTGCGGACGATCTCGACGTACTCCCGGGTGCGGGAGAGCGGCTTGTCGAACTTGACGCCGTACCAGCCCTCGGAGACCTGCGGGCCGGAGACGCCGAGGCCGAGGCGGAAGCGGCCGCCGGAGAGGGAGTCGAGGGTGGCGGCGGTCATCGCGGTCATCGCGGGCTGCCGGGCGGGGATCTGGAAGATGGCCGAGCCGACGTCGATCCGCTCGGTCTGGGCGGCGACCCAGGTGAGCACGGTGGCGGCGTCGGAGCCGTAGGCCTCGGCGGCCCAGCAGACGGCGTAGCCGAGCTTGTCGGCCTCCTTGGCGACGGCGAGGTTGTCGGAGTCCATTCCGGCACCCCAGTAGCCGAGGTTGATCCCGAGCTGCATGCCAGATCCCCTTTTACTGATCAGTAACGTCCCTGTTCCGGAGACACTAGCCCACCCGCGCGGGCGGGGGCAGGGGTGCGTGCGGGGATGCGGCACGGCCTCGTCGGCGGGCTCCGTGACGATCATCGAAACCCGTTGTCCACAGGCCCCCACGTGACAGGTTCTGGCCAGTACTCTCGGCGTCCATGGAGCAGAGGCATCTCGGCCGCACCGGCCTGCGTGTGTCCCGTATCGGTCTCGGCACCCTGACCTGGGGCAGGGACACCGACGAGCATGACGCGGCCGACCTCTTGAAGACCTTCTGGGCGGCCGGCGGGTCCCTGGTCGACACGGCGGACGTCTACGGCGACGGAGAGGCCGAGTATCTGCTCGGGCGCCTGATAGAAGGGCTGGTGCCGCGCCGGGACCTGGTGATCTCCACCAAGGCGGGCAGTGTGCCGGACCAGTACCGCCGGTTCGACGGCTCGCGCGGTCATCTGCTCGCCGCGCTCGACGCCTCGCTGACCCGGCTGGGCACGGACTACGTCGACGTCTGGCACGTCCACGCCTTCGACTCCTTCACCCCGCTGGAGGAGACCCTCCAGGCTCTCGACCTCGCCGTCAGCAGCGGCCGCGCGCGCTACGCGGGGGTGTCCAACTTCTGCGGGTGGCAGCTCGCCAAGGCCGCGACCTGGCAGCTGGCCGCGCCCGGCACGCGGACCCGGCTGGCCAGTACGCAGATGGAGTACTCCCTCCTCCAGCGCGGCGTCGAGCGCGAGGTGCTGCCGGCCGCGCTGGACCTGGGCATCGGGTTGCTGCCCTCCTCGCCGCTCGGGCGCGGAGTGCTGACCGGGAAGTACCGGGGGGACGCGATGCCGCCGGACTCGCGGGGCGCCTCGGAGCATCTGGCCCCGTTCGTCGAGCCGTACCTCGACGACACCGCGAGCCGGATCGTGGACGCCGTGACGACCGCCGCGGACGGGCTCGCGGTGACGCCGTTGCAGGTGGCCCTCGCCTGGGTGCGCGACCGGCCCGGGGTGGCGGCCCCGATCGTCGGCGCGCGCAACGCGCGGCAGCTCACGGCGGCATTGTCAGTGGAGGCGCTTAGTCTTCCTGACGAGATCTGCCGGGCGCTCGACGATGTGTCTGCGCCCGTGCACCGCTATCCCGATCACGACTGGAGCACGCTGTGAGCACGGAGCCGGAGACCACCACCGGGGACACCACCGCGCCGGACACGCCGTCCGCCGCGGCGGCGGAGACCGACGGGGCGGTGGAGGGCTCCGCGGTGGACGCGGAAGGCACAGAGGGCGCGGAAGGCACAGAGGGCGCTGAGGGCGCAGAGGGCGCAGAGGGCGCAGAGGGCGTCGACGAGGTGGCCGGGGCGGCCGAGGGCGGTGCGGGGGCGGCCGCCGACGCGGGTGAGGATTCCACCGAGGGCGGCGCGGCTGCCGACTCCGGTGAGGGTTCCGCCGAGGACAGTGCGGCTGCCGAGTCCGGTGAGGGTGCGTCCTCCGATGCGTCCGAGGCGCGGGCCGAGCTGGCCGCGCAGCGGGTGGAGCGGGAGCGGATCGAGCGGCGCAAGGCCGAGAGGCAGGGGCCCATCGACAGTGGCGGCAAGCTGAGCGGCAAGGCCGCCGATCTGCTCGCCGCCGTGCGGGCGGTGGAGGGCGGGGCCGCGCCGACGGCCACCGTGTTCGCCGCGCCCGAGCCGCCGCGCCGCCCCGCGACACCCGAGCCGGTACGGCGGCCGCAGCCAGCGGTGGTCTCCCCCGGACCCGTGTCGGGCGGCCCCGCGCCGGAGACGGTCGAGGCCGTACGGGGCGTGCTGAGCCGCGGCGGGGCACCTCAGACCCTCGCCGACCAGGTCGCGGCCGTGCTCGGGGAGGGGGCCGAGGAACGGCTGAGCGAGGACCCCTGGCAGTTGCTGCGGGTGACCGGGGTGCGGCCCGAGCAGGCCGACGGGTTCGCACGCGCCCTGCTCGGCGCCGAGTGCGGGCCGGACGACGAGCGACGCGGCCGGGCCGTCACCGGCTGGCTGCTCGAACAGGCCGCCCTGGCCGGGCACACCGCCCTGGAGCTGCCCGCGCTCACCGCGGCCCTCGCCCAGCGGGGCGTCCCCGACCCGGACACGGCCGTGCAGAACGCCCTCGCGGAGGGCGACGCCCTGGCCTTCCAGGACGCCCTCGACGAGCCCGGAGCCGCCCCGGCCGGTGACAGCCAGGAGGACGACGAGGACGAGGACGGTGAGGACGGCCGCCCGGTCCGTGTGCTGGTCGGCCTGGAGCGGTACGCGCTCGCGGAGGAGAGCCTCACCGACGGACTGTCCCGGCTGATCAACTCGGCGCCCAAGCAGGACGGTTCCGCCGAGGACTGGGAGCGGGCCGCGGCCTTGGCCCAGGGTTCCGCCGCCGAGCTGATCCGCGCGGTCGCCGCCCACGGACTGGTCCTGCACACCGGCGGCGACGCCTCCCTCGCCGAACCGGCGGCCCTGCTCGGCGCGGCCCTCGGGCTCGGCCTGCGCGCCTGGGCGGCTGCCCACAGCCCCGTCGGGCGCGGCCGTTTCGCCGCCCTGCCGGGCGCCTCCGACGCGGCCGGCCCCGCTGTCGCCACCCTGGCCGGGCTGCTGTCCGGTGCCGAGGGCCCGGGGCGCGACGCCGATGGGGCGCTGGACCTCGACCTCCTCGTCGTGCTCGACGCGCCCCAGCTGGACGTCGAGACGGCGGCCCTGCTCAGCGAGTCGCTGCCGGACGGGGCGCGGCTGGTCCTGAGCGGTGACCCCGGCGTGCTGTGGTCCGCAGGGCCGGGACGGGTCTTCGCCGACCTGCTCGGCGCGCGCGTCTGCCCCCAGGTCGCCTCGCGCCGGCCCGACCCGGGTCCGCTGGGCGAGCTGGTCTCCGGCATCGGCATCGGCGAGCTGAACCAGGTGGAGGCGCCCGGCAAGGAGATCGTCATCGTGCCCGTGCGGGACGCGGGCGAGGCCGTGCACCGTACCGTGCAGCTCGTCGCCGACTCCGTGCCCCGCGCGATCGGCGTGCCCGTCGAGCAGACGGTAGTGATCACGCCGGGCCACGGCGGTGCGGCGGGCACACGCGCGCTCAACGCGGCCCTCAAGGAGCGGCTCAACCCCGGCCCCGGCCGGTTCGGCGGCTTCGACCCCGGCGACCGGATCGCCTACTCCCCCGCCCCCGGCCGCACCCTGTCGGGTCACGTGGTGAAGGCCGACACCGACGGGCTGCATCTGTCCTGCGCGGGCGAGGAGGTCGTCGTCCCCAGGGAGCGGGTCGAGGCGACCGTGCGGCACGGGTGGGCGCTCACCGCGCACCAGGCCGTCGGCGGCCGCTGGCCCGCGACCGTCGTGGTGCTGCCGGGCGACGCCGTCCAGGCTCTCGACCGGCCGTGGGTGTACACGGCGTTCAGCCGCGCCGACCGCCACCTGTCCGTGGTCCAGGGCGTGGAACAGGCCCTGCCGCGCGCGGTCGCGGAGCACCCCGCAAAGCCCCGCACGACCCGACTGACCACCCTGCTCACGCCTCCGGCGACCGCCCAGGACTGAGGCTCCGGTGGACCACCGGGGCTCACGGGAACAGCCGCCAGGGCTCCCGGGCGACTTCCGAGACCCCTGGTGGTCAACACGGCTCCGGGAATTCACCCGGCCTCCCGAAGACGACGACGGCGGCGGCCGCAGGGCATTCGCACCCCACGACAGCCGCCGTCACGCCGTCACGCGAGCCACCCGGAGGGCGGGACCCGGAGGCCGCCTCCGTCGTGATCCGAGGGCGTCACCGCCGCCCCGGTCGGCGCCACGGTCGACCCGGTCGGCGGCAGAGCCGCCCCAGCCTCAGCGGTCCGCGTCCAGCCGCTCCAGCTCAGCCTCGCTCCGGGCCTCGTACTCGTAGTCCTCCGCCTCGTCGACCTCGGCGTCTTCCGTATCGTCGTCGTCCGCCACGTCCTCGGCGTCCTCGGCGTCCGCGACATCCTCGGCGTCGTCCTCGGCGTCGAGTTCGTCGTCGTCCAGCTCGCCGTCCTCGCCGTCCTCGCCGTCCTCGCCGTCCTCCTCGTCGAAGACCGTACTGACGTCGAAGCGGCAGATCACGTCCTCGGGGTCGACGTGGTCGAACGGTGTCTCCAGCCACTCGCCCGGCTCGGCCGGCTCGTCGGAGGCGGTCAGCCACAGCGTGGAGTCGCCCTCCTCCAGGCCGAACTCCTTGTGGCGGCTGGCGATCTCGTCCGGTTCGTACTCACCGAAGAGGATGCTGAGCGCGCCCGGGACGGAGGCGGCGGCGTCCGCGCCGTCGTCGTAGTCCGCGGCCTCGACCCGCTCGGCCTGGGCCAGCAGCCGCTGCGGCTCCACCACGGCGTAGTCGCGGCGGATCAGCACGCTGATCGCGCTCGGCTCCTCAGGGCCCGTGTAGGGCTGCGCGGAGTCGGCACCGGGGATCTCGAAGGGCGTGACCTCGTCGTAGCGGTCGTAGAGCAGCTCGTCGTACGCCTCCGCGGCCGCGGCCAGCTGATTGAACGCCTCGTAGACGGCCGGGTCTTCGTCCCCCGACCGGCGTTCGACCGCGGCCAGGTGGCGGTCGAGCGCGGTCTTGACCGCCTCGGCGGCGGCGCGTACCTCGGCAGCGGTGGGCTGCGCAGCATCAGACATAGTGCAGACGCTATCCGTACCGGGCCCCAGCCCGCACAATAGATGCGATGCCGGAATACGAATTTGTCGACGTGTACGTACCGCGCGGGGTCTCCCGCAAGGAGGCGGCACGTCTGCTGACCGACCATGCGGAGTACGGACACTGGGAGTTGGACCGCCTGAGCCTGATGCGCGACGGCAGCCGCAGGGTGCGGCTGCGGCGGCGGATCATCCGCCAGGTGCGCGCCACCTGGTGAGAAAATCGGCGGAAACGGAGTGGGCCCCGCGGCTGCGGGGCCCACTCCGTTTGTGAGGTGTGTTACGCCGGGACGCGCTTCCTGCGGTAGAGGACGGCGCCGCCGAGCACCGCCGAGACCCCGAGGGCCGCGGCCGCGCCGATGGGCAGTTCGCTGCCGGTGGAGGCGAGCTGGCCGCCGGTGCGCGGCTGCGGAATCGAGTGGGCGGAGGGCGGTCCGGCCTCGGGAGTCCGGTGACCGGGGGTGGGCGGGTGCTCACCGGGAGTCGTCGGAGGGTGGCCGGTGGCCGGCGGGGAGGGCGGGACGTTCCGGTCGTCGGGCGGGCCGGGCGGCGTGCCGTAGCCGTCGTCCGGCGGGGTGCCGTAACCGCCGTCGGAGGCGCAGTCGTTGCCCATGGAGGGGTTGGCGATGCCGATGACGTCGACGCTGTTGCCGCAGACGTTCACCGGGGTGTCGATGGGTGCCTGGACGTGGTTGCCGGAGCCGACGCCCGGCGAGCCGCTGGTGCTGCCGTGCGCGCCCGAGCCGCCGGAGTGGCCGTGGCCGCCGTGGTGACCACCACCGCCGTGGCCGCCGTGGCTGCCCGGCGAACCGCTGTGGTTGGCGCACGAGTTGCCGGCCGCCGGGTTGAGGGCGCCGACGACGTCGACGGTGTTGCCGCAGACGTTCACCGGCGCGTGCACCGGTGCCTGCACCGAGTTGCCGGACAGCACGCCCGGCGAGTTGGCCGCCGAGCCGCTCGCGCCGGAGCCGGCGTACGCGGTCGGTGCGCCGGCGGCGGCGATCACACCGGTCGCCGCCGCCATGGTCATGAGGCCCTTACGGGTGACCTGTCGCATGTACTGATTCCCTGCCTTTCATGGAAAAGACGCGGAAAAGACCGGACGGCCCCGGAGCGCGTGGAAGGCGCTCCGGGGCCGACGGGGTGGGACGCCCCTCAGCGGGTTGGCGTCACTGGTTGACGCAGGTGTTGCCGAAGGCGGGGTTCAGCAGCCCGACCACCGAGATCGTGTTGCCGCAGACGTTCACGGGGATGTGGACCGGAACCTGAACGACGTTGCCGGACGCGACACCAGGGGAGTGCACGGCAGCACCCTGGGCACCCGAGTCGGCGACGGCGAGGCCCGCACCCGCGAGAACCAGCCCACCAGTGGCAGCCGCAGCAGCGACGACCTTCTTGATCATCATTCCTCCTTGTTGGCAAAGCGATCCAAGCCGCGGATCGCATCACCAGTAACGAGGGGGCGTGATTAGGGCTACGACCCTATGAGCGCATTCACCCTTCCCGGTCATCTCTGCACATGCGGCCGAATACCGAGGTGTCGCTTCGGTGGACGTTCTCAGGACGCGTCGAGGAACCGGTCGAGCACGCGTACGCCGAACTTCAGGCCCTCCACCGGCACCCGCTCGTCCACCCCGTGGAACATCCCGGCGAAGTCCAGCTCCGGCGGCAGTCGCAGCGGCGCGAAGCCGAAGCAGCGGATGCCGAGGTCGTCGAAGGACTTGGCGTCGGTGCCGCCGGACAGCATGTAGGGCACGGCTCGGGCGATGGGGTCCTCGGCGCTGAGCGCGGTCTGCATGGCGTCGACGAGCCTGCCGTCGAAGTCGGTCTCCAGCGCCTTGTCGCCGTGCACGTCCTCGCGCCTGACGCGCGGGCCGAGGATGCGGTCGAGGTCGGCGAGGAACTCCTCCTCGTGGCCGGGCAGGAACCGGCCGTCGACATGGGCGGTGGCCTGGCCGGGGATCACGTTGACCTTGTAGCCGGCGCCGAGCATGGTGGGGGCCGCCGAGTTGCGGAGCGTGGCGCCGATCATCTTGGCGATGCCGCCGAGCTTGGCGAGGGTCTCGTCCATGTTCTCGGGGTCGAGTTCGGTGCCGAGGGCGTCGGAGAGCTCGTCGAGGAAGGACCGCACGGTCTTGGTGACGCGGACGGGCCACTTGTGCCGGCCGAGCCGGCCGACGGCCTCGCACAGTTCGGTGATGGCGTTGTCGTCGTTGGTCATCGAGCCGTGTCCGGCGGTGCCGTCCACGGTGAGCCGCATCCAGTGCATGCCCTTCTGGGCGGTCTCGACGAGGTAGAGGCGCAGCTTCTCGTTGACGGTGAAGGAGAAGCCGCCGACCTCGCCGATCGCCTCGGTGACGCCCTCGAACAGGTCGGGGTGCTTGTCGACGAGGTAGCGGGCGCCGTAGGTGCCGCCGGCCTCCTCGTCGGCGAGGAAGGCGAGGACGATGTCGCGCGGGGGCTTGCGTCCGCTGCGCAGCCGGTCGCGTACGACAGCGAGGGTCATCGCGTCCATGTCCTTCATGTCGACGGCGCCGCGGCCCCACACACAGCCGTCGGCGATCTCGCCGGAGAAGGGGTGGTGGGTCCAGTCGGCGGCGTTGGCCGGGACGACGTCGGTGTGGCCGTGGATGAGCAGGGCCGGCCGGGAGGGGTCCTCGCCCTCGATGCGGGCGACCGTGGAGGCGCGGCCCTGGTGCGACTCGATGATGCGCGGTTCGAGGCCCACCTCCGCGAGCTTCTCGGCGACGTACTCGGCCGCCTTGCGCTCGCCGGGGCCGGAATGGTCGCCGTAGTTGCTGGTGTCGATCCGGATCAGCTCGCGGCAGAGGTCGACGACCTCGTCCTGGCCGGTGACGCCGCCGGTGGTGCCCGTCTGGCTCACGCTGAATCCTCCCGCTGTCGCTGCTGGTGGTCCCCCTCATCCTCTCTCTCCGTCGCGCGCGCCCCAAGACCGGTCTCGGCCCGACCCACTCCGTTCACGCCGTAGGGGCCGTGCACCCGCACCTGTGATCGGCCACCCCGGAAAGCCTGGTAATGTTTACGACGTCGCCGCGGGGGAAGCTCCGCGCGGCACACACCCTGTCCGGGTGGCGGAATGGCAGACGCGCTAGCTTGAGGTGCTAGTGCCCTTTATCGGGCGTGGGGGTTCAAGTCCCCCCTCGGACACTTTCGGCGTGAGGGCCGTGACCGTATGGTCACGGCCCTCACGCGTTGTGTGGGGCATCTCTCGTTGTGTCACGGATCAGCAGGTCAGGGCCCTGACAACTGCACGCCCTCCTCGCCCGTACGGTCCCACCCAGTGGTCGTCACCCGCGGTTCACCTTAGGTTCGTACTAAAATTTCCGGCTTGTTACGTTGCTGGAGCCGGACAACCCCAGGCAGACCTGCGGGCCCGCCAGCGCCCCGGGGGTTCCGGGAACGAGACGCGAGGACCGATGGCAGCCATTCACGAGAGCAGCGCTCTCGAACTGCTCGACGTAGAGATCCGCGAACGCTTCGGTGACAAGGCACGTTTCTCCGGAGGCCCGGCGGCCTCGCCCCGCACCCTCGTCGACATCCTCGACGCCTCCGTACGCTCCTACCCCGACGAGCTCGCGCTGGACGACGGCCGGACGCGGCTGACGTACCGGGCGCTGGCCGCGGAGGTGGAGCGGCTGCGGCGCGGTCTCGGCGCGGCCGGGGTCGGTCTCGGCGACCGGGTGGGCGTGCGGGTGCCGTCCGGGACGAACGATCTTTACGTGGCGATCCTCGCCGTGCTGGCCGCGGGCGCCGCCTATGTCCCGGTGGACGCCGAGGACCCGGACGAGCGGGCCGAGCTGGTGTTCGGGGAGGCGGGGGTCCGGGCCGTGATCGGAGCCGGGCACGAGCTGACCGTGCACGGCCGGTCCGAGGTGCCGGCCGCGCGGCCCACGGTCGCGCACGACGCGTGGATCATCTTCACCTCCGGCTCGACCGGCAAGCCCAAGGGCGTCGCCGTCACCCACGAGAACGCGGCCGCGTTCGTGGACGCCGAGGCCGCGCTGTTCCTGGCCGAGGAGCCGATCGGGCCCGGCGACCGGGTGATGGCCGGACTGTCCGTGGCCTTCGACGCCTCCTGCGAGGAGATGTGGCTGGCCTGGCGGTACGGGGCGTGTCTGGTGCCGGTGCCGCGCTCGCGGGTGCGCAGCGGCGCCGACCTCGGGCCCTGGCTGGCCGAGCAGGACATCACGGTCGTCTCCACGGTGCCGACGCTGGCCGCGCTGTGGGAGCCGGAGACCCTGGACGACGTACGGCTGCTGATCTTCGGCGGTGAGGCGTGCCCGCCCGAGCTGGCGCAGCGGCTGGTGACGGAGGGCCGGGAGGTCTGGAACACCTACGGGCCGACCGAGGCCACCGTCGTGGCGTGCGCGTCGCTGATGAGCGGCGAGGGTCCGGTGCGGATCGGGCTGCCGCTGAACGGCTACGAGCTGGCGGTGGTCGACGAGGCCGGGGAGCCGGTGGCGATGGGCGACAGCGGTCAGCTGGTGATCGGCGGGGTCGGGCTCGCCCGGTATCTGGACGCCGGGAAGGACGCGGAGAAGTACGCGCCGCTCGCCTCGCTGGGCTGGGAGCGGGCGTACCGCAGCGGGGACCTGGTCAGGGCCGAGCCGGAGGGCCTGGTGTTCCTCGGGCGCGCGGACGAGCAGATCAAGCTGGGCGGGCGGCGCATCGAGCTGGGCGAGGTGGACGCGGCGCTCCAGGCACTGCCGGGCGTTGCCGGTGCGGCGGCGGCGGTGCGGACCGCGCGCGGCGGCAACCAGCTGCTCGTCGGGTACGTCGTGACGCAGGACGGCTGGGATCACACCGCGGCTTTCGAACGGCTGCGGGCGGCGCTGCCGGCCGCGCTGGTGCCGCTGCTTGCGCCGGTGCAGGACCTGCCGACCCGGACGTCGGGCAAGGTGGACCGGGCCGCGCTGCCGTGGCCGCTTCAGGGGCTGGAGAACGGCGTACGGACCGAGGAGCTGTACGGCACCGAGGCGTGGCTGGCCGAGCAGTGGACGGAGGTCCTCGGTATCCCGGTGGGCGGCGCCCGCGAGGACTTCTTCGCGCTGGGCGGCAGCAGTCTGGGGGCCGCGCAGTTGGTGACGCGGCTGCGCACCCGTTTCCCGGGCGCGGCCGTGCTTGACATCTATCAGCAGCCGGTGCTGCGCAAGCTGGCGCGGCGGCTGGAGGAGTCCGCGCAGGACGACCGCGAGGGCCGTGCGGTGACGCCGCTGGCCCGGCGGGCGCAGGCCGTGCAGCTGCTGGTGCTGCTGCCGCTGTTCACGCTGCTCGGGCTGCGCTGGTGGGTGCCGCTGGCCGTGGCCGGGAACCTGCTGCCCTCCTACGGCTTCCTGCCGACGGCCCCGTGGTGGCTGCTGGGGCCGCTCGCGGTGGTGCTGTTCAGTCCGCCGGGGCGGCTGGCGATCGCCGCGGGCGGGGCACGGCTGCTGCTGCGCGGGGTGCGGCCGGGCCGCTACCGGCGCGGCGGGTCGGTGCATCTGCGGCTGTGGGCGGCCGAGCGGCTGGCCGAGTTCAGCGGGGCGACCTCGCTGACCGGGGCCTGGCTGCTGCGGTACGCGCGGGCGCTGGGCGCGCGGATCGGGCAGGACGTGGACCTGCACTCGCTGCCGCCGGTCACCGGCCTGCTCAAGCTGGGCCGGGGTGCGGCGGTGGAGTCGGAGGTCGATCTGTCCGGTCACTGGCTGGACGGCGACCGGCTGGTGATCGGCGCGGTGAAGGTGGGCGCGCACGCCACGGTCGGCACGCGCAGCCTGCTGTTCCCGGGCGCCCGGGTCGGCAAGCGGGCCGAGGTGGCGCCGGGTTCCGCGGTCGACGGGCAGATCCCGACCGGGCAGCGCTGGGCGGGCGCGCCGGCGGTGAAGCTGGGCAAGGCCAAGCGCAACTGGCCCGAGGAGCGCCCGGCGCGGGGCCCGGTCTGGCGGGCCGTGTACGGGGTGTCGGGGCTGCTGCTGAGTCTGCTGCCGGTGCTGTCGGGTGCGGTGGCGCTGGCGCTGGCGAGCCTGTTCGTGACGCCCGGGGAGCCGCTGCGGGGTGCCGCGCTCGCCCTGGTTCCGGCGACTCTGGCGTACGGGGTGACGTACGCGCTGCTGATCCTGGTCGGGGTGCGGCTGCTGAGTCTGGGGCTGCGCGAGGGTGTGCATCCGACGCACAGCAGGGTGGGCTGGCAGGCGTGGACGGTCACGCAGCTGATGGACCGGGCGCGCGAGACGCTGTTCCCGCTTTACGCCGGGCTGGTCACGCCGGTGTGGCTGCGGCTGCTCGGGATGCGGATCGGGCGGGGCGCGGAGGTGTCGACCGTGCTGGCGCTGCCGAGTCTGACCACGGTGGGTGAGGGCGCGTTCCTCGCGGACGACACGCTGACCGCGCCGTACGAGCTGGGGCGCGGCTGGATGCGGATCGGGCGGGCGGAGATCGGGCGTCGGGCGTTCCTGGGGAACTCGGGGATGACCGCGCCGGGCCGCAGCGTGCCGGAGGGCGGTCTGGTGGGCGTGCTGTCGGCCACTCCGAAGAAGGCCAAGCGGGGCACGTCGTATCTGGGGCTGCCGCCGGTGAAGCTGCCGCGCAGCGCGGACGCGGGTGACCAGAGCCGTACGTTCGAGCCGCCGGTGCGGCTGCGCTGGGCGCGTGGCCTGGTGGAGCTGTGCCGGCTGGTGCCGGTGTTCTGCTCTGCGGGGCTGGCAGTGCTGACGGTGGCCGCGCTGTGTGCGCTGGGGCCGTGGGCGCCGCTGCTTTCGGGTGCGGTGCTGCTGGTCGCGGGGGTGGCGGCGGGGCTGGTGTCGGTGGTGGCCAAGTGGCTGCTGGTGGGCCGGCATCGCACGGGTGAGCATCCGCTGTGGTGCGGGTTCGTGTGGCGCAACGAGCTGGCGGACACGTTCGTCGAGGTGGTGGCGGTGCCGTGGCTGGCCGGGGCGGTGCCGGGGACGCCGGTGCTGACGGTGTGGCTGCGGGGGCTGGGCGCGCGGATCGGGCGGGGTGTGTGGCTGGAGAGCTACTGGCTGCCCGAGACGGATCTGGTGACGCTGGGCGACGGCGTCACGGTCAACCGGGGCTGTGTGCTGCAGACGCACCTCTTCCACGACCGGATCTTGCGGACGGATACTGTGGTCCTCCGTGCGGGCGCGACGCTGGGCCCTGGCGGGATCGTCCTGCCCGGCTCCACGGTCGGCGCCCGCGCCACACTGGGTCCGGCGTCGCTGATGATGGCGGGCGAGTCGGTTCCCGACGACACCCGCTGGCTGGGCAATCCGATCGAGTCATGGCGTCGGTAGATGCGGCCTGCGCCGCGCACGGGGACGATGGATCTCGTACGCGCAAGGCGCAGGGAGCAGACGCGGCAGTGGCAGTTCAGCAGACTGCGGGCCAGGACCCGTACTTCCCGGGCAACGGCGATCCCCGCTACCGGGTGCATCGCTATGAACTGGCGGTGGACTACCGGCCCGGCCCCAACCGTCTGTCCGGCACGGCCCGGATCAACGCCATAGCGGGGCGTTCGCAGCTCGCCGAGTTCCAGCTGAACCTGGCCGACTTCAAGATCGGCCGGGTCCGGGTCGACGGGCGTCAGCCGCACTACACGCATCGCGGCGGGCGGCTGCGGGTGCGGCCGGCGAAGCCGTTGCGGGCCGGGGCGGCGTTCACGGTGGAGGTGCACTGGTCGGGCAACCCCAAGCCGGTGAGCAGTCCCTGGGGCGGCCTCGGCTGGGAGGAGCTGTCGGACGGGGCGCTGGTGGCGAGCCAGCCGATCGGGGCACCCTCCTGGTACCCGTGCAACGACCGGCCCGCCGACAAGGCCTCGTACCAGATCTCGATCACCACGCCGTCGGCGTACTCGGTGGTGGCCGGCGGCCGGCTGCTGACGCGTACGGCGAAGGCGTCCACGACGACCTGGGTGTACGAGCAGGCGGCGGCGACGTCCAGCTATCTGGTGGGGCTGTCGATCGGCAAGTACCAGACGGTGATCCTGGGCGATCCGGGGCCCGGCGGGGTGCCGCAGCACGGGCACATCCCGGCGCAGCTGCTGCCGGAGTTCTCCCGGGACTTCGCGCGGCAGCCGCTGATGATGGAGCTGTTCCAGGAGCTGTTCGGGCCCTACCCGTTCGACGAGTACGCGGTCGTGGTGACCGAGGAGGAGCTCGATGTGCCCGTGGAGGCGCAGGGGTTGTCCTTGTTCGGCGCCAACCATGTGGACGGGGCGCGGGGTTGGGAGCGGCTGATCGCGCACGAGCTGGCCCACCAGTGGTTCGGCAACAGTGTGTCGATCGCCGACTGGCGGCACATCTGGCTGAACGAGGGTTTCGCGAAGTACGCGGAGTGGCTGTGGTCGGAGCGCTCCGGTGGCCGTACGGCCCAGCAACTGGCCGCCGCCGCGCACCGGTTGCTGTCCGGGCTGCCGCAGGATCTGAAGCTGGCCGACCCGGGCCGCAAGCTGATGTTCGACGACCGGCTCTACGAGCGCGGCGGGCTGGTGGTGCACGCGCTGCGCTGTGCGCTGGGCGACGACGCGTTCTTCCGGATGCTGCGCGGCTGGACGGCTCTGCACCGGGGTGGCGCTGTGACCACCGCAGCGCTGCGGTCCCATGTGGCCCGGTACGCGGTGGAGCCGCTGGACGACCTGTTCGACGCCTGGGTGCGGGGCACGGCGCTGCCGCCGCTGCCCGCCCCCTGTCCCGGGCTGCCGTCGATGCCGTCGTACCCGCCGAGCAAGGGAGCCTGAGCATGAGCAAGTCCGCCCGACGCAAGGGCCGTCCGACGCCGGCACGGTCCGTCGCGTGTCCGTGCGGGCTGCCGGAGGCGTACGAGGCCTGCTGCGGCCGTTTCCACTCGGGGCCCGCCGGGGCGCCGAGCGCCGAGGCGCTGATGCGCTCGCGCTACTGCGCGTTCGTGCGGCTGGACGAGGGGTATCTGCTGCGGACCTGGCATCCGCGGACACGGCCGGGCACGCTCGGCCTCGATCCGGGGATGCGCTGGACGGGTCTGGAGATCCTGGGGACCGAGGGCGGGTCGACGTTCCACGGCACGGGGACCGTGACGTTCCGGGCGTCGTTCGAGGGCGGGTCGCTGCACGAGCGCAGCCGGTTCGAGCGGGTCGAGGAGGCGTGGGTGTACGTGGACGGGGACTTCCTGGACTGAGGGGACTGAGGGGGCTGTGCGGGCTGAGCGCGCCGAGGCGGCCCGAGGCGGCCCGAGGGGGCTGAGCGGGCCGAGGGGGCTGAGCGGGCTGGGCGTGCTCGGGGCGCGGGAGCGTGCGTGCTCGGGGCGCGGGAGCGTGCGTGCTCGCTCAGGGCGCGAGGATGTCCAGTTCCCGCAGGGCGCCGACGGTGATCTGGCGGGTCAGTTCCTCCGCCCGGTCCGCCTCGCGGGCGCGGACGGCCTCGGCGACCTGGACGTGCAGGGTGACGGCGGCCGGGTCGGGGTCCTCGAACATGACGTCGTGGTGGGTACGGCCGGTGAGGACCTCGGCGACCACGTCGCCCAGGCGGGCGAACATCTCGTTGCCGGAGGCCTTGAGGATGACCCGGTGGAAGGCGACGTCGTGGAACAGATAGCCCTCCAGCTGGTGGCCGCGTGAGGTGGCGACCATGCCGAGGGCGCACTCGGTGAGCTCCGCGCACTGCTCGGCGGTGGCGTGCAGGGCGGCGAGGCGTGCCGCGACGGGTTCCACCGCGGAGCGCAGCACGGTGAGCGAGCGCAGTTGGCGCGGGCGATCGGCGCCGGCCAGGCGCCAGCGGATGACCTCGGGGTCGTAGACGTTCCACTCGCACTCGGCCTGCACGGTGACGCCGACGCGGCGGCGGGACTCCACCAGGTGCATCGACTCGAGGACGCGGACGGCCTCGCGCATCACGGAACGGGAGACGTCGAAACGCTGGGCCAGTTCGTCGGTGCGCAGCACACTGCCCGGCGGGTAGACGCCGGCGGTGATATCGGGGCCGAGGGCGTCCAGTACACGGCCGTGCAGTCCGCGGCCCGGTGTGGTCATGCACACAGGGTACGGGGCTCCTCACGCCAGCAAAAAGTCAGACTTATTCATCACAGCTTCTTGAATTCGTCGTATCTAATGAGCTTCAGTAGGGCGACGCCGGCGTCGGAGGCCGGCGTCTCGGGTCGAGGGAGACAGCAGTGCGTACCCCCCATGTAGTCGTGGTCATGGGCGTAGCCGGAACGGGCAAGACCACCATCGGTCCTCTGCTCGCCGCCCGGCTCGGCGTCCCCTACGCCGAGGGCGACGACTTCCACCCCCAGGCCAACATCGACAAGATGTCGGCCGGTGTCCCGCTGGACGACGCGGACCGCGCGCCGTGGCTGGACGCCATCGGCATCTGGGCGCACGGCCGGTCCGGGCTCGGCGGTGTGGTCAGCAGCTCCGCGCTGAAGCGGGCCTACCGTGACCGGCTCCGGGCGGCCGCGCCCGGGATCGTGTTCGTGCACCTCACGGGCGACCGCGCGCTGATCGAGGACCGCATGGCGCACCGCCGGGGCCACTTCATGCCGACGGCGCTGCTCGACTCCCAGTTCGCCACGCTTCAGCCGCTCCAGGCGGACGAGGCGGGGGTGGCCGTGGACGTGTCCTGCCTCCCGGAGGAGATCACCGAGCGGGCCGCGCGGGCCCTGAACGGCCTTCCCGACCCGGCGCTCTGAGATCCACCCAGGCCACCAAGAGCCATCAGAAACGGCCTAGCCCCCGCGGCACCCGCACCTCGCGGCGACCTCGGCGTCACCGCGGTTCGCCGCGCGCTGGGTCGACGTGCCGGTGCCCGACCGGCGCCGAAGCCCGGACGGCGCTCCGGCTTCTCGGACGGGCCCTGCGTGATCATCGGTGCGCCAGCGCGTCAGGGCCGCCAGAGCGGGTGCTCGCGCTCCGCCCACTCCCGGCTCACCCGCCCGGTGCGCAGGCCCCGGCGGGCCTCCGGGTCGGCCAGGGCCATGCCGATATGACCGGCGAGCACGATGCCGACGGTGAGTGCGAGCCAGTCGTGGACGAAGGTCGCGCCGGTGCGCCAGCGCAGCGGGGTGAGGTGGGTGAACCACATCAGCAGACCGGTGCCGAGCATGACAAGGGTGGCGCCCGCGATCCAGGCGGCGTAGATCTTCTGGCCGGCGTTGAACTTGGCCGAAGGACGGGCCGACGGCCGCCTGTCGCGGCGCAGCACCGCGCGCAGCCAGCGCCGGTCGTGGGGGCCGAAGCGGTTGAGCCGGCCGAGGTCGGCCCGCAGGGCGCGGGAGGCGAGGCCGGTGAGGAGGGGGACGGGCAGGGCCAGGCCCGAGAGCTCGTGCAGCCGGACCAGCAGGGCGCGGCGGCCCACCAGCTGGGCGAGTTCGGGGATGTAGAGGCAGGCGGCCGTGGCCACGCACACGCCCATCAGGACGGCCGTCGTGCGGTGCACCCAGCGTTCGGCCGGGGTGAAGCGCGGCAGTCCCTTCCGAGGGGCGGGCGCGTCAGGTCGTGGGGACATCGTCACGTCCGTTCGAACGGCCGACCCAGGCGTCCACGTCGTACCCGCGCTCCTCCCAGTAGCCGGGGCGCACGCGGTCGGTGACCGTGATACCGGAGAGCCACTTGGCGGACTTGTAGAAGTACATCGGCGCCACGTACAGGCGGACGGGCCCGCCGTGGGCGTGGCCGAGGTCCTCGTCCTGCATGCGCAGGGCGACGAGCACGTCGGCTCGGCGGGCCTGGGCGAGGGTGAGGCTCTCCGAGTAGGTGCCGTCGAAGCAGGTGAAGCGGATCGCCCGGGCCGTCGGGCGTACGCCGGCCGCGTCCAGCAGCCGGGACAGCCGTACGCCCTCGAAGGGCGTGTGCGGGACCCGCCAGCCGGTGACGCACTGGACGTCGCGCACGAGCCTGGTCTGCGGCATGGCTCTGAGGTCGGACAGGGTGTAGGTGGCGGGGCGGTCGACCAGGCCGTCGACGGTGAGGCGGTAGTCGGTGGCGTCCTTGTGGGGGACGGAGGAGGCGACGGAGTAGTAGCGGAAGCCCCCGCCGTTGGGAAGCAGTCCGGTCAGCCCGGTGGGGTCCCGGTCGGCCGCGCTGCCGAGGAAGGCCTCCAGCCCGCGTTGCAGCGGTGGTGCGGCGACCACGCCGAGGGCGCCCAGGCCGAGGGTGGCGAGGAAGACCCGGCGGCCGACGGGCTTGCCGCGTGGGTCGTCGGGGTCGGGGGCGTGCCGTTCCCCGGAGGCCGGGGGCACGAGCGGCTCCGGTGTCGGCTTGAGGCCGGGCTCGCGCTCGGGGCCGTCCTCCGGCTCGGGTCGTTCGGGGGTCACCTTCTCATTCGAGCACCCGCGACCCCCTGGAGGCCAGGGTGCGCGGGTGCTCGTCGGAGTTCTGGAAGGAGTTCGGGTTCCGGAAGGAGTTCGAGTTCCGGAAGGAATTCGGGTTCCGGAAGGAATTCGGGTTCCGGAAGGAGTTCGGCCTCAGTTCGCCGACTCCGCCGCCTTCTCCAGCTGGAACGCCTCGTTGCCGAGCCCGATGCGGGCGTGGGCCTCGGGGTTGCGGGAGCGCAGGTACAGGCCGTGGACGAGGCCCACGACGACGGCGAGCACGAGGATGCCGGGCAGGATCCAGTTCACGGCGGAGCCGGGCCCGGCGCCGATCAGGACATCGATGTCCTTCACCGTGTAACCGGCGATCACCAGCAGGGCGAGGCCGGCCACGGCGGAGGCGGCCAGCCGCCAGGCCTGGGCGCCCACGGCGCCACGGCGGACGAAGAAGGCGATCACGGAGAAGGACGCCGCCGCCATCAGCAGGATCACACCGAGCGCGCCGGTGTTGCCGCCCCAGGTGAACAGGTGCAGGACGGGCGCGGTGGGGTCGCCGACCGGCTTGTCGTCGGCGATGGCGAAGCCCGCCACGACCAGGAGGGAGATGACCGTCTGGAGCAGGGAGCCGGTGCCGGGCGCGCCGCTGCCGCCCGTGGTGCGGCCGAAGGCGGCCGGGAGCAGTCCCTCGCGGCCCATGGCGAAGGCGTAGCGGGCGACGACGTTGTGGAAGCTGAGCATGGCGGCGAACATGCCGGTCACGAACAGCACGTGCATCACGTCGGTGAAGGTGCCGCCGAGCCGGGACTCGCTGAGGACGAACAGCAGTCCGGCGCTCTCCTTCTGCGCGGACGGCACGATCTGCGAGGGCCCGGTGGCGACCGTCAGGGCCCAGGAGCTGAGGGCGAAGAAGACGGCGACGAAGCCGATGGCGAGGAACATCACGCGCGGCACGAGGACGTGCGGGCGGCTGGTCTCCTCGGCGTAGACGGGGGCCTGCTCGAAGCCGGCGAAGGCGGCGATGCAGAAGCACAGCGCGGTGCCCAGGCCGGCGCCGGTGAGCGTGTCGGGGTTGAAGGCGTGCAGCGTCAGGCCCTCGGCGCCGGGGTCGGCGACCACGGCGACGTCGAAGATCACCACGAGGACCAGTTCGATCAGCAGCAGGATGCCCAGCAGCCGCGCGTTGACGTCGATCTTCAGCCAGCCGAGCGCGCCGACGGCGGCGACGGCCAGCAGTGCGGGTATCCACCAGGCCACCTCGGCGTCGGCGTAGGTGGCGAGCAGACCGGAGACCTCGAAGCCGAAGATGCCGTAGATGCCGACCTGCATGGAGCTGTAGGCGATCAGGGCGAGGAACGAGGCGCCGGCGCCCGCGGTGCCGCCGAGTCCTCGGGAGATGTAGGCGTAGAAGGCGCCGGCGTTGTGGACGTGCCGGCTCATCTCGGCGTATCCGACGCCGAACAGCACCAGCGTCACGCCGAGGACGACGAAGATCAGGGGCTGGCCGACGACGCCCATCACCGCGAAAGCCGTGGGCATGACACCCGCGACGACCATGAGGGGGGCGGTGGCCGCGAGGACGGACAGCAGCAGGCCGCCCGTGCCGAGTCGGTCGGCGCGCAGGTCGCGCTCCTGGCCCTTGAACGTGCTGATGCCCTCGGCGCTGGCGGGGGCGGTGGTTCTCGAACTGCCCGTTGTCATCGGGGTGCGTCCTTTCGGGCCGGTGGGACTGTTCGGGGGGACCGGTGCAGGGGGTTGCGGGGCGGGGATTGCGGGGCGGGGGTTGCGGGGCGGGGAGGTGGTTCAGCCCGCGCCGAGCGCGAGGGCGCGCGCGGCGCGGAAGGCGGCGTGCGGATCGCGGTCCGGGTAGGACCAGGGCTGCGGGGTGACGTGCTCCCCGATGCGGTGGAACAGGGCGGCCGCCTCGGCGCCGCGGCCCTCGCAGGACTTGGCGTGGGCGAGGAAGTTGAGGTCGACCAGGCGGCGCGGGTGGTCCTCGTGCTCCCACTCCAGCCACCAGTCGAAGGCGGCCTTCATCACCTGCCGGGCCCGGCGGCCGACCCAGTGGCCGGAGGCGGCCGGGTCGGGGCTCTCGTGGCCCGCGGCGGCGAGCACGCGGTAGCGCTCGGCGTGCGCGACGACCGGGAGCATCGCGAGCGGCGAGTCCGCGGGCGCCTGTTCGGTGGCCCAGTTGGCGAAGTCGTAGACCTCGTGCAGCGGGTCGGGTCCGGCCTCGGGGCGGGCCTCGGCGAGCCGGGCGACCATCAGGTGGTGGGCGTGGTGGTGCTCGGCGTGCCGGTGGCGGACCTCGTCGAAGGCGCGGGCCGTGTCCTGGTCGCCGCCGCGCTCGCGCTCCAGCAGGAGCAGCCCGAGCCACGGGGTCGGGTCGCCGGGCAGCAGGCCGGCCGCGGTCCGGCACGCCTCGCGGGCGTGGTCCGGCTTCTCCTTGCCGATCAGGGCGCGCCGCACCAGGGACACGGCGAGCAGCACCGAGGCGTCGGCGGACTCGGGCTCGGCGAGCCGCCACTCGCGGGCCCAGGCGGCGCTGTACTTCTCGGCCGCGAGGACGACGACGCGGTGGCCCCGGCGGTCCCAGTCGTCACCCGTGAGGGCGAGCAGGGTGCGGGCGACCTGCCAGCGGCCCTGGGACAGGGCGGCGCGCGCGGCCGCGAGGTCGGTGTCGTCGAGCGCCGCGTCGAAGGTCTGGGCCGAGCGCTTGCGGGCGCGGCCCAGGGGAGGCGGGGGTGGTGACACCGAGAGACATCCTCAGACGGTGATGACGACGATGCGGGGAGCCGGGTACGGCAAAGACCGCTGACGGCGCGGTGGTCAGCCCCCGTCATCAGCCGATCACACACAGCCAACCCGGAGGCCACGTCATCGTCAAGTGCCGTCGTGGCGTGACACGGTTCAACTGGTGTGGCCGGTGAGGCAGTTGCGATGCTTGGGACCGCCTGGAGGGGACGATTCCGGCATACTTCGCAGGCCGTTAGTGTGACGTAGGTCATAGCGCGGTCCGGTTCCTCCCCTGACCATGGGTCGTGCGGACGTGCCGCCGCCCAGGTTCCCGGGTGTGCCGCGACCGTGCGCAAGGCGCCCGTCCCGGGCACTTCCCCCCGGGTCGCTCCCCGGCGCCACCGGAGCCGGTCCCGGCTTCCGGGCCCCTATCTGTCCGCGCCCTCCCCCGGTCCGGTCGGAAGATCCCGAGGTACTCGCAGCGTGTCGGTTCTGGTTCTGCTTCTCGCCGTCGGTGCCGCCTGCTGCCTGGGATTCGGGTTCGTCCTCCAGCAGAACGCCGCCCAGCGCGCCCCGATCGGCGACTTCCTCTCGCCCCGGCTGCTGCTCGACCTGATGCGGATGCCGCGCTGGCTGGGCGGCATCGCCCTGATGGTCGCGGGCATGGCGCTCGGCGCGGTGGCCCTCGGCCAGGGCGAGATCTCCTTCGTGGAACCGCTGCTGGCCACGAACCTCCTGTTCGCCCTCGCCCTGTCCCGCCGCCAGACCCGGCAGCCGCTGGGCCGCCAGGGCTGGGCGGGCCTGGCGCTGCTCGCGGGCGGGGTGAGCGCCTTCATCGTGGCGGGCGAGCCGCGCGGCGGCAGCGCCGTCGCCGACCCGCTGCGCCCCTGGCTGATCATCGGCCCGATGGTGGGCCTGGCCCTGCTCCTCACGGCGTACGCCAAGCGCTCCCGCATCGGCTCCGGCCCGACTCTGCTGGCCCTGGCCGCCGGACTGCTCTACGGCGTCCAGGACGCGCTCACCCGCGTCAGCGGCGAACGTTTCTCCACCGGCGGCTTCGCCGAGCTGCTCACCGGCTGGCAGCTCTACGCCGTCCTGCTGCTGGGCGTCACCGGGCTGCTGCTCGTCCAGAGCGCCTTCGAGAAGGCCTCGCTGCGGGCCTCCCTGCCCGCGCTGACCGCGGCCCAGCCGCTGGCGGGCATCATCTGCGGTGTCGGCTTCCTCGGCGACCGGCTGCGCACCGACGCGGGCGCGCTCGCCTGGGAGGCGGCCGGGCTCACCGCCGTGGTCGCGGGGATCGTGCTGCTCGGGATGCACCCGGCGATGCCCCGGGGCGCGGCGGCGCCCGTGGTACCCGCGGTACCGGGCCGGGTGGCCCTGCAGACGCGGTAGGGCGACGCCCTCGCCGACCGCCCGGGCCGCCGCAGGCGCGGCCTGCCGAGCTGAACGGCCCCCCATTAGCCATGGCCGCGCTGACGCGATAGGCCGCCCTCGCCGACCGCCCGGGACCGCCGCGGGCACGGCCTGCTGGTTGGATGGCCCCATGAGCGCTGACGAGATCCTCGACGTCGTCGACGAACACGACCAGGTCATCGGCCGGCTTCCGCGCGGGGAGGTCTACGCGAAGGGGCTGCGCCACCGGTGCGTGTTCATCCAGGCACGGGACGCGAAGGGCCGGATCTTCGTCCACCGCCGCACCGCGACCAAGCTGGTCTTCCCCTCCCTGTACGACATGTTCGTGGGCGGTGTCGTCGGCACCGGCGAGCCCTACGACGAGGCCGCCCTGCGCGAGGCCGAGGAGGAACTCGGCGTGAGCGGGCTGCCGCGGCCGACGTTCCTGTTCAAGTTCCTCTACGACGACGGGGCCGGGCAGAGCTGGTGGTCGGCCGTGTACGAGGTCCGGTGCGAGCTGCCGGTCCGGCCGCAGGTCGAGGAGGTCGCCTGGCACGACTTCGTCACCGAGGAGGAGCTGAGGGCGCGGCTGAGCGAGTGGGAGTGGGTGCCGGACGGACTCGCGGCGTACGAGAGGCTGGCGGAGGTCCGGGCGACGGGGCGGCCCTCGGCCGACTGAGCCGGTCGACGGGCTTGCGGGGCGCAGGCTGCGGGCCTGCGGGCTTCCGGGCCGCGGCCTCTGGGCTCGCGGGCCACAGGCCGGGCTTGCAGGCCACAGGCTGCGGGCGTCCGGGCCATGGGCCTCCGGGCTTCCGGTCTTGCGGGCTGGCGGGCTTCCGGGCCGCAAGCTTGCGGGCCACGGGCTTCCAGACCACGGGCCGTGGGTTGCGGGCCACAGACTTGTGGGCCACAGGCCTCCGGGCTTCCGGTCTTGCGGGCTAGTGGGCTTCCGGGCCGCAAGCTTGCGGGCCACGGGCCGTGGGTTGCGGGCTTCCGAGCCACAGACTTGTGGGCCACGGGCTTGCAGGCCACGGGCCGCAGGCTCGCAGGCCACAGGCCTCCGGGCTTCCGGGCTTCCGGGCTAGCGGGTTTCCGGGCCGCAAGCTTGCGGCCCACGGGCCGTGGGTTGCGGGATTCCGGGCCACAGGCTTGCGGGTCGCAGGCCACGGCATAGCGGCCGCGGGCCGGCCGTCGGCTGGTCGGGCCGGGTGCACGTGCCGTCCGCCACCGTCGAGAACGCCGTCGGTCCGTGTACCGGATAGGGTCCGTCGCGTGATCGAACTCGTGCGAAACGTCCGGATGTGGTTCGCGCCCGAGCGGATCCGCGCGGAGGGCGACACCCCGGACTACCGGTTCTCCCTGGCCAACGAACGCACCTTCCTGGCCTGGCTGCGCACGGCGCTCGCGCTGATCGGCGGCGGGTTCGCGGTGGACCAGTTCCTGCCGGACCTTCGCTGGGGGTGGCGGCTCGGCCTCGCGCTCGCGCTGCTGGCGGCGGGCGTGCTGTGCTCGCTGCGCGCCGTGAACCACTGGGTGCGCTGCGAGCGGGCCATGCGACAGGGCGAGGACCTGCCGGGGTCGCGTTTCCCGGCGGTCCTGAGCCTGGTCGTCGCCTTCGTGGCCGTGGTGATGGTCGTCGTGGTGCTGCTCGGGTGGGAGGGGTGAGCGGGGCCGCCCCGGAGCGCGACCCCGGGCTCCAGCCCGAGCGGACGCGGCTGGCGTGGCGGCGTACGACGCTGTCGTCCACCGTGGCCGCCGTGCTCGCCGTGCGCACCACTCTGCACGGCGGCGTCACGGCGGCCTCCGCCCTGGTGTGCGCCCTGTGCTGTCTGCTCTGGCTGGGCTTCCTGCTGGTCGCCCACCACCGCATCCGGGCCCTGTCGGCGCCCGGCCGCCCACGCGCGCTCACCGCCCGCCTGGCCACCGCGGCGACGCTGTGCACGGTGGCGCTGGCGGCCTGCGCGACGGCCCTGCTGTTCTGACGGCCCCTGGCGCTCCAGGGACCCGTCGTCGGCCGCGAGGTGGCTCAGGCCACCGTCACCACGATCTTGCCGCGGGTGCGGCCCTCCTGGTTGAGACGCAGGGCGTCCGCGGCCCGCTCCAGGGGGAATGTGTCGGACACATGCACCGACAGCGCGCCCTCCTCGGCGTACTCGGCCAGCTGCTGGAGGTCCCCGGCCTCGGGCCGGACGAAGCAGAAGTGGCCGCCGAGGCTCGCGACCTCCGTGTCGGCGATCGAGGCCAGCCGCCCCTCGGGCGAGAGCAACTGGGCCGACAGGCGCAGGGTGTCGCCGCCGATGGTGTCGAAGGCGGCGTCCAGGCCGGCCGGCGCGAGCGCGCGCACCCGGTCGGCGAGGCCGTCGCCGTAGGTCACGGGCTCGCCGCCGAGCTCGCGGACGAACGCGTGGTTGGCCTCACTCGCGGTGCCGATGACCCGGGCACCGAGCCGCCGGGCGATCTGCACGGCCAGGGAGCCGACGCCACCCGCGGCCGCGTGCACCAGGACGGTCTCGCCCTCCTTGACGTGCAGCGCCCTGACCAGCACCTGGTAGGCGGTCAGGCCCGCGAGCGGCAGCCCGGCCGCCTGCTCGAAGGTGAGGTTGCGGGGCTTGCGGGCGAGGGTGCGCACGGGCGCGGCGACGTACTCGGCGAAGGTGCCGCGGGACAGGAAGTCCTCGCGGACGTAGCCGATGACCTCGTCACCCGCCTCGAACTCCGTCACGGCCGCGCCCGGCTGGACGACGACGCCCGAGACGTCCCAGCCCGGGATCACCGGGAAGACGGTGTCGAGGATGCCGTCGAGGTAGCCCTCGCGGCACTTCCAGTCCACCGGGTTGACGGCGGCGGCCCGCACCTTCACGAGCACCGAGTCGGGCCCGACCTTGGGGTCGCGGACGTCGGCGTACTCCAGGACCTCGGATCCGCCGAAGCGGCTGTAGCTGATGGCCTTCATATCTCCGACACTCCGGGCCGCCCGGGGGGCACGCAACCAGCTCGTCCGATATGTTCCACTTCGCGAACCCGACATTCGAAGGTTGGCGAGATGACCACCCTGCATCAGGAACACAGCACGCACAGCCACACCCACGGTCCGGACTGCGGCCACACCGCGGTGCCGCACGGCGACCACGTCGACTACGCCCACGACGGCCATCTGCACCGGGAGCACGGCGGTCACTGGGACGAGTGCGAGCCCGCCGGGCACAGCGCCCACGACGGGCACGACCACCAGCACGGCGAGAACTGCGGGCACAGCGCGGTCGCGCACGGCGACCATCTGGACTATCTGCACGACGGCCACCGCCACGCGGCCCACGACGGCCACTGGGACGATCACTGAGCCGAGCACGACAGCCACCGGCAGGACCCCGGAGCGGCCGCGACGGCCACCCGGACCACCGGCACCACCGCCGACCGGCGACCGGCACGACCGCCGACCCGCGACCGGCACCCGGCGACCGGCGACCGGCAGCGACGGCCAAGGACGGTCACCGACCACCCGCGACCGGCCCTGATCACCGACGATCGCCGAGACCTCCTTCGCGATCGATCCCTCTCGGCGCCATCGGTTCCGACCGGAGGAAACGCGCCATCGACGGCTCCTCGCGCGAGCGCGCGGGGAGCCGTCGGCCGTCGTGGCACCGATCACGTTCGCCCCTCGCTCTGGACGGCATACCGACCAGTCGGCATCATGAATCGCATACCGTTGACACGCATGTAGGAGCGACGATGACCGACCACCCGCCCGGGCTCGACCTCGACCGGCTGCGCGGCCTGCTCGACCGCGAGCGGCCCGGCCTCGTGCAGGGCACCCTGACCGGCCGGCTGATCGAGGGTGGACGGTCGAACCTGACGTACAGAGTGGCGGACGGCTCCTCGCAGTGGGTCGTACGGCGGCCTCCGCTCGGCCATGTCCTGGCCACCGCGCACGACATGAAGCGCGAGTTCCGGGTGATCAGCGCGCTGCACCCGACCGATGTGCCGGTGCCGGCCCCCGTGCTGCTGTGCGAGGACGAGGAACTGCTCGGGGCCCCCTTCTACGTCATGGACTTCGTGGCCGGGACGCCGTACCGCACCGCCGACCAGCTGGCCCCGCTGGGCCCGCAGCGCACCCGCGAGGCGGTGCTGTCGCTGGTGGACACCCTCGTCGAGCTGCACGCGGTGGACCCGGCCGAGGTGGGCCTCGCCGACTTCGGACGGCCCGAGGGCTTCCTGGACCGGCAGCTGCGCCGCTGGGGCAAGCAGCTGGACGCCTCCCGCAACCGCGACCTGGCCGGCATCGACGAGTTGCACGCCGCCCTCGGCCGCGCGCTGCCCTCCTCCCCCGCGCCGACCGTCGTGCACGGCGACTACCGCCTGGACAACGTCCTGATCGGCGCCGACGACAAGATCAAGGCGATCCTCGACTGGGAGATGTCGACGCTCGGCGACCCGCTCACCGACCTCGGCCTGCTGGTGATGTACAGCGAGCCGCTGGAGGTGCCTGACTCGCCGGTGAGCACCACCGCAACGGCCGCCGGGCACCCCTCCCCCGCCGAGCTGATCGAGCGGTACGCCGCCCGTTCGGGCCGGGACGTCTCCGCCGTCTCCTGGTACACCGCCTTCGCCTGGTTCAAGCTCGCCGTGATCCTCGAAGGCATCCACTACCGCTACACGCTCGGCCAGACGGTCGGGCCCGGCTTCGACCGCATCGGCGAGCTGGTGCCGATCTTCATCCAGCACGGTCTGACCACTCTTCAGGAAGGCTGACAGGACATGGACTTCGCGTTCGACGCGCACACCGAGGAGCTGCGCGCCAAGCTGCTGGCCTTCATGGACGAGTACGTCTACCCGGCCGAGGCGGTGGCCGATGAGCAGCGCGCGGCGCTCGCCTCGCCGTGGGACAACCCGCCGGTCGTGGAGGAGCTGAAGGCCGAGGCGCGCCGTCAGGGGCTGTGGAACCTGTTCCTGCCGGACGCCGAGCACGGCGCCGGGCTGACGAACCTCCAGTACGCGCCGCTGGCCGAGATCACCGGCCGCTCCCCCCACCTGGCGCCGACCGCGCTGAACTGCGCGGCGCCGGACACCGGCAACATGGAGGTGCTGGCGCAGTTCGGCAGCGAGGAGCAGAAGAAGCAGTGGCTGGAGCCGCTGCTGTCCGGTGAGATCCGTTCGGCGTTCGCGATGACCGAGCCGGAGGTGGCCTCCTCGGACGCCACCAACATCACCACGCACATCGCGCGGGACAGCGACGAGTACGTCGTCACCGGCCGCAAGTGGTACATCTCCGGGGCGATGAACCCGGACTGTCAGATCTTCATCGTGATGGGCAAGACCGACCCGGACGGGCCGGACATCCGCCGTCAGCAGTCCATGGTGCTCGTCCCGCGCGACACGCCGGGTGTCACGATCACGCGGGCCATGAAGGTGTTCGGTTACGCGGACCACTACCACGGCGGTCACGCCGAGGTGGTCTTCGACCACGCGCGCGTGCCGGTGTCGAACCTGATCGGCGAGGAGGGCGGCGGCTTCGCCATCGCCCAGGCCCGTCTCGGTCCGGGCCGCATCCACCACTGCATGCGGCTGATCGGCATGGCGGAGCGGGCGATCGAGCTGATGTGCAGGCGGGCCGTGTCGCGTACCGCGTTCGGCAAGGCGCTGGCGCAGCAGGGCGTGGTGCACAACTGGATCGCCGACGCGCGTGTGGCGGTCGAGCAACTGCGGCTGCTGGTGCTGAAGACGGCCTGGCTGATGGACACCGTGGGCAACAAGGGCGCGCACACGGAGATCCAGGCCATCAAGATCGCGACCCCGCGCGCGGTGGTGGACATCGTCGACCGGGCGATCCAGCTGCACGGCGCGGGCGGGGTGAGCCAGGACTTCCCGCTGGCAGAGCTGTACGCGGCGGCCCGCACGCTGATGCTGGCCGACGGGCCGGACGAGGTGCACCAGCGGTCGCTGGCACGGCGTGAGCTGAAGAAGTACCTGTAAGGGCCGGGGAAGTACCCGTCGGGGACGTGCGTAAGGGGCGACCGCCATGGATGGTCGCCCCTTACTCATGCGCCGACAGGCGGCCCGTTACGGCCGCAGTGCGCGCAGCAGCAGGTCGGCCAGGTGGTCGGCGACCTGCTGGGGGCTCATGGGGCCGTCGGGGCGGTACCAGGTGGACAGGTGGTGGATCGAGCCGAAGTGGTAGTCCACCACCAGGTCGGCCGGGTTGGCGGTGGTGAAGACTCCCGCCTGCTGGCCCTCCTCGATCAGCGCGCGGAAGCGTTCGTGGTAGCGCCGCCGCTCGGCGCGGACCTGCTTGTTCTTCTCCGGGCTGAGCTGGTGCATGGACCGGAAGAAGATCATCGCGTCGTCGAGGTTCTCGATGGTGGTGACCACGACGTCGGCGGCCGCGTCGCGCACCCGCTTCTCGATCGGCTCGTCGGCGTTCGCGAAGGCGTCCAGGCGCTCCTGCTGGACGCGCAGCAGGCGCGCGTACACCTCGTGCAGGAGGTCGTCCTTGGAGCCGAAGTAGTGGTAGAGCGCACCCTTGGTGACGCCGGCCGCCTCCACGATCTCCTGCACGGAGGTGCGGTCGTACCCCTGGTCGGCGAAGAGACGGGTGGCGGCGGCCAGGAGCCGCTGCGGCACAGGCGTACCTTCCCCGTCCGTCGTCCTGGCCACTGCCGCCACCTGCCTTTCCGTTCATGCCCCCGGGCCGTGTCCGCCGCGGGAAGCGATTCCTGACGGGAGATCTTCCCATGGACGCCTCACGCGCCCGACTCCCATGCGCGCTGGACACGGCTCATGCCGCCCAGCCAGCGGTCGGGGTCGGTGGCGCGGGCCTGGTAGAAGGCGGCCACCTCGGGGTGCGGCAGGATGAGGAAGCGGTTGTCCGCGATGCCCTTGAAGAGGGCGTCGGCGACGTCGTCCGGCTCGATGGCGGTGGGTACGAGCACCAGGTCACCCGCGCTTCCGGTGGCGTCGAGCATGTCGGTGCGCACGCCCTGCGGGCAGATGGCGTGGACCTTCAGGCCGCGGTGGCGGTAGGTGAGCGAGAGCCACTCGGCGAAGGCGTAGGCGCCGTGCTTGGTGACGCTGTAGGGAGCGGCGCCGATCATGGTGAGCAGCCCGGCGGCGGAGACGGTGGAGACGAAGCGGCCGTCGCCGCGCTCCAGCCAGTGCGGGAGCAGGGCACGGGCCGCGCGGACATGGGCCATGACGTTGACGTCCCAGGCGAGGTCCCACACCTCGTCCTCGGCCGCCTGAGTGCCGCCCGAGGCGACGCCGGCGTTGGCGCAGTAGATGTCGACGGCGCCGCCGAGCACGGCGCGGGCCTCCTCGACGATCAGGGAGGCGTCGCCGGGGACCGCGATGCCGCCGATCTCCGCGGCCACGGCCCCGGCCTTGTCCGCGTCGAGGTCGTTGACGACGACGCGGGCGCCTTCGGCGGCGAAGCGGCGGGCGAGCGCGGCTCCGATGCCTCCTCCCGCCCCGGTGACGACCACTCGGGCGTCCTGCACGGCTTCCACCATCGGCCTCCTTCGGCATACGGCGTCGACGACGACCGCGACGCGCGACCACGGCACGCACGGCGCCGCGCAGCGACAGACTAACCAGTCGGTATGTCGAGAGGAAGGGGTGGCTTTCGGGGGACGTCCCCGGTCGGCCTCGTTCCGCGCGGCGGGGCCCCGCGCTAGCGTGCGTGGGCATGACACCCGCTGGGATCACGGAGGTCACCGCATGAAGCTGTCCAGACGAAGCCTGCTCGCCACGACCGCCGCGGTGGCGGCGTCGGCGGCCCCCGCCGCGGCGGCCCCCTCGGGCGGCGGACGCCGGCTGCGCACCGGGTTCGAGCGCCTGGCCGCGGACGGGTACGCCCCGCTGGCGGGCCAGCGGACCGGCGTCGTCACCAACCCCACCGGCATCACCCGGGACGCACGGCACATCGTCGACGTCATGCACGCCGACGACCGGGTGGACCTGACCGCCGTCTTCGGCCCCGAGCACGGTTTCCGCGGCACCGCGCAGGCGGGCGGCTCCGAGGGCCGCTACGACGACCCCGCCACCGGACTGCCGGTCTACGACACCTACCTCAAGAGCGGCCGGCCGCTGGCCGACGTCTTCACCGCCTCCGGTGTGGACACGGTCGTCTTCGACATCCAGGACGTGGGCGCGCGCTTCTACACGTACATCTGGACGCTCTACGACTGCATGGAGGCGGCACGGCTCGCGGGGAAACGGTTCGTCGTGCTGGACCGGCCCAACCCGGTCACCGGGCGGTCCGCCGAAGGTCCGGTGCTGCACAAGGAGTTCGCCACCTTCGTCGGACGCGAGCCGATCGCGCAGGCCCACGGGATGACCGTCGCCGAGCTGGCGCTGCTGTTCAACGGGGAGTTCCTCGCCGAGCCGGTGCCGCTGCACACCGTGGAGATGACCGGCTGGCGGCGCTCGGAGTTCCACGACGACTCCGGGCTGCCCTGGGTGCCGCCGAGCCCGAACATGCCGACCCCGGACACCGCGCTGGTGTACGCGGGAACCTGTCTGTTCGAGGGCACCAACCTCTCCGAGGGGCGCGGCACGACCCGGCCGTTCGAACTGCTCGGCGCGGAGGGCCTGGACGGGCGCTGGGCCGCGGCCGCGAACGAACTGGGGCTGCCCGGCGTACGGTTCCGGGAGGCGTACTTCGCGCCGACCTTCTCCAAGTTCCAGGGCAGGACCGTCGGCGGGGTGCAGCTCCACGTCCACGACCGGGCCGCCTACGACCCCGTCCGTACCGGGATCGCGCTGCTGGTGACCGCCAGACGGGCCTGGAGCGGGTTCGCCTGGCGCGCCGACAACTGGATCGACAAGCTCACCGGCTCCACCTGGGTGCGAACCGCGATCGACGCGGGGGCGGACACCGACGAGGTGGTGGCGGGCTGGCAGGAGGAGCTGGCGGCCTTCCGGCGGGTGCGGCGGGAGTATCTGCTGTACCGGTGAGCCGTGACGTATGGCCAAGCGCCCCCGTTGGCAGGACGATGCGCCACACCGTGCGTGGTCCGGGGGACGAGGGGGCTTGTCATGGCGACAACCGAAATGAGCGTCGCTCCCTACTGGGAGCTCACCTTCGACGCCGACGGCGACGCCGACCGGCGCCGCCGCGAGCGCTTCCTCGGCGAGGTGGCGCGGCGCGGCGTCGCCGACCTGGTGGTCCTCGCGCACGGCTGGAACAACGACCGCTCGATGGCGACCGGGCTCTACAGCCGCTTCCTGGAGCCGTTCCCCGCCCTGGCGCCGGGGGCGGCGCTCGGCTACGCGGGCGTGGTGTGGCCGTCGATGCGGTTCTCGGACGAGCCGATCCCCGACTTCCCGCGAGCGGCGGTCGCCCCGGCCGCGGGGAGCGGGCTCGGCGAGGACACGCTGAGGGCGCTGCTGGTGACCTTTCCCGGCCGCGCCGATGTCGTGGAGCGGCTCGCGGGGCTGCTCGAGCAGCAGTCGCGCGGGGCGGCCGAACTGGCCGAGTTCGGCCGGCTGGTACGGCTCCTGGTGGAGGACGAACGGGCCTGGCCGCGGGCGCTGACCGCCACCGACACCACCGGCGAGAACGGGCCCGCGATGCTGACCGCGCCCGTGGCGGAGGTCTGCGAGGACTTCGCGCGGGGGCTCGCCGCCTGCGCGGCACCCGGCGGCACGGCCGCGTTCTCCCTCCCCAACCCCTGGGACGGGGCACAGGAGTTGCTGCGGCAGGCGACGTACTACGCGATGAAACAGCGGGCGGGCACGGTCGGCGAGCTGGGGCTCGGCCGGGTGATCGGGCAGCTCGCGGAGGTGGCACCGGGGGTGCGCGTGCATCTGGTCGGGCACAGCTTCGGGGCCCGGCTGGTGGCGTTCGCGCTGCGCGGGCTGCCCCAGGGCGTGCGCACGGTGAAGTCGGTGACCTTGCTGCAAGGGGCCTTCTCGCACTACGCGTTCGCCGAACGGGTGCCGGGCACGCGCGCGCGGGGCGCGCTGCACGGGCGTCCCGCGCGGGTGGAAGGTCCCGTGGTGTGCTGCCACTCCCGGCACGACTCCGCCCTGGGCACGATGTATCCGCTGGCCTCGCGGATGGCGGGCGACGACCGGTCCGTCGCCGTCGCGGGACTCGACATCGGGCGTTCGCTCGGGGCCAGATGGGGCGCCGTCGGGTACGACGGGATCCAGGCCCTGCCGGGCACGCGTGTGTGCACGCTCGCCGACGCGGCGGCGGGCCGGATCCCGGCGTCCGGGTGCGTGAACATCGACGTGGCGTCCGTGGTGCGGCGCGGCGGGCCGCCCGCCGGGGCGCACAGCGACATCGTGCACCGGGAGCTGGCGCAGGTGGTGGTGGCGGCGGGCCGGATCGGGTGACGGCCCGCCGCCGGACGCGGGTGAGGTCAGCGGTGCGAGGTGAACTCCACGACCTGCTGGTAGGTGGGCCGGTTCTGCCAGCTGATCCTGTCGTGCCTGATGCCGCCGAGCGTGCGGTGGACGATCGAGTCGGCGCACCACTGGTCGCCCGCCGCGCACTGATCGTCGCCGGGGTAGACCTGGGCGGCCGTCCGGCCCGCGGCATCCTTGAGGGTGGTCAGGAGCAGGTCACGGCAGGCGCTCAGGCTGCCGCCACCGCAGTACTCGCGCCCCAGGGGCCCCCGCACCGGCTCGTCGAGCACCGCCCGGATGTCCTTGTCGACATAGCTCCACCAGCCGTACTGGAAGGAGCTCCCGGCGTGCGCGCCGGTCGGACCGTGGGCGGCCGACGGGGACTCGTCGACGGGCAGGTTGGCGGTCATCGCGGTGTACAGGCCGGAACCGAGGCCCGGTTCGAACTCGGCCCGGACCAGCAGCGGCCACCACGCGTCCAGGAGGCGGATCGCGTCGGCGTGCGCGTAGGCCTTGGAGCCCGCCGACGTCTCGGTGCGCCGGCCGCCCGCCGACAGCCACGTCTGGAGCCTGGACACAGCCGTCGCGGCCGCCGGGTCGGTCACGGGCGTGCTGGTGACCACCTTGAGCAGGTCCGGCAGGACGTCCTCGGCGCGCAGGTCGGTGAGGCCCGCCTCGGCCATCGCCCTCACCAGCGCGCCCCGGGTCACCCCGCCCGCGGCGACCAGCCGCTCCACCCGGTCGTCGTGTAGGCGTTGATGCCGGCGAGGTAGGCGTCGACGTCCGCGAGCGCCTGCTGACCGCGGGTGCCGTTGCGGGCGACAGCGTTGTCCATCTGCGCCTGGAGTTGGACCTCGGTGTAGGGGGCGTTGCGCCAGAACTCCTGCTCCAGGCCCTGGCTGGCGGGGGCGCCGCCCGCGAAGGAGGTCAGCTCGCCGCGTCCGACGTGCCGGAAGACGTCCATCAGCCACAGCCGGTCCTCGGCCGCCGCGTACCCGGCGCCGAACTCGGTGCCGTAACGGGTGGTGCCGGTGATGTGCGGGACACCCGTCTTCTTGTCGCGGACGATCGTGACGTCGGTGCGGCCGGCGGGGCGGACGGTGGAGGCGACCTGGTCGGCGGGGACGCCGAAGGAGGCGTCGTTGAAGAAACTCGTGAGTGTGGCCTCGGTGAGAGCGGGGTAGCCGGTGGCCAGCTTGGCGTACGGGCCGAGTTGGTCGGCGGAGTGCGCGGGCTTGGTGCCGAAGGCCTGGTTGAGCAGGATCTGGGCAAGGGTCGCGTTGCCGTTCTGACCGGGCGGCAGGACGTCCGAGCACCGGCCGCCGCAGTGGTCCGCGGCCCCCGCCGCGGCGGGGGCGGGGGCGGCTGCCGCCGGGGCGGCCGGGGAAAGCGGGGAAAGCGGGGACAAAAGACCGGCAATGAGGGCGCATACGGATGCCGTCTTCAGGAACTCGGCGATTCCGTGGGGAGTTCTCAGTCTGTCGAGCAGGTTGCGGGGGGTGTGCCGTGGCATGGCAGCTCCTACCGACGGTTCGAGCCGGGCGTTACCGCCGGTATCCCCGCGTTCGAAGATGAACATGCCTCAGATTTCCGGGTGTTGGCGGGGGCCGGGAGTCGGGAGGGAGCCGGATCGGGGGTCGGTACGTCTATGCGGTGACGTCCGTACGACGACGCCGAACTGACCGAAGTACAGGTGCAGATGTGACGGAGGTGCAGGGCGATGGCCGGATTCCGGAGTCTTGCTAGACAGGTGCGTGATCCGCGGTGCGATCTGGCGCTGCGGCGCTATTCGCTGCGCAAGTGCCTGGAGCGCTTCGCTCCCTACGGGCACAGGGCGACCTGGGACCACTTGTGCTCCCGGGCCGGTTTCGGCCCGGAGGACCGCTCCCCCGACCCCGCGCGGCTCGTGGCCGCGCTGGAGGAACTGGAGGAGGCACGGGCGGTGTGGCTCGCCTACGAGGCGGAGTTCGCCGAGCGGCGCAGGAAGGAGAAGCACGACGGGCTGCGGCGGCCGGGCAGCGTGGACGACTGGCACCGGCTGACCTGGGGCGGGTTCGGTGTCGCCTGGTGCGACGACCCCGGGGTCCACCCGCGCGAGCCGCTGGCCGAGGTGCTGCGGCGGATCATCGCCGCGCTGGAGCGCGAGCCGGGGGCGTCGTGCCCGGTGTGCGACGGGGAGCGGCTGGTCTGGGTGCACGAGCTGGCCCATGAGCCGTCGTCCGGGCCGGTCTGCGTGGACTGCGGGATCCTCGTCCCGCGTCCGGTGCTGGCACCCACGGCGCTGGCGGAGGCCAGGCGCGGACGGATGCTGGTCCCGGTCTCGGCCTGAGGGCCGCGCCCGACCGTCCGCCCTCGCTCGACGGCGGGGGTACGGGGGTGCGCGGGGGTTCGCCGGACACGGGGGCCACGGGGGCGCTCGGCACGGGGGCGTGCGTGACGGGGGTCGCAAGGTACGGGGTCGTAAGACGGGGGCCGCTCGGTACGGGGTTCCGGGGGGTGCGCAGGGGATGCCGCACCCCCTTCTGGTCGGGCGCCGGACAGGTCACGGCGGTCCCACGCGGTGACGGCCGTGACCGACGGTCAGCCGGCGGCCGCGGCACTCTCGCGGTACGGGTGCGGCCGGCGCTCGTCGTGAGGCGGGGCGAGCAACTCGGCGAGGGTGGCGAGGCCGCTCTCACCCTGGTCGGGCCGCCGTACGGCGCGGACACTCCAGCTCGTCCTCGCCGTGGCGTCGACCGCAGCCGGACTCCCGCGAGTTGGCGAACCCGGCGAGGACCTGGCCGATCTCGGCGAGGGCCGGCCGAGGGCGGGTGACGTCACGGGGACGTCCCGTCAGGGCTCCGCGCGCCGGCAGCGCCCTAGCAGCACTGGTCCGGCTGGACGGCCGGACGGGGGTCGCGGGGGCGGTGGTTGCGGGAGGCGCTGCCCTAGCAGCACTGGTCCGGCTCGACTGCCGGACGGGGGTCGCGGGGGCGGTGGTTGCGGGAGGCGCCGCGTTCGACCATGAGCCGGGAGCCGCTGATGCGCTCGCCGAAGGTGTCGTCGGGGTTGGACAGGGCGCAGGTGTCGAGGGAGAGACAGCCGCAGCCGATGCAGTCGGTGAGATGGTCGCGCAGGCGGTTGAGCTGGCTGATGCGCTCGTCGAGCTCGGAGCGCCAGGTCTCGGAGAGACGGGCCCAGTCCTCGTGGGTGGGGGTGCGTTCCTCGGGGAGCTCGGCGAGGGCGTCCCTGATCGTGGCCAGCGGGATGCCCACCCGCTGGGCGGCCCGGACGAAGGCGACGCGGCGCAGGGTGTCCCGGGTGTAGCGGCGCTGGTTGCCGCTCGTGCGGCGGCTGCTGATCAGACCCTTGGACTCGTAGAAGTGGAGGGCGGAGACGGCGGCACCACTGCGCGCGGAGAGCTGGCCGACCGTGAGCTCGTGGATCTTCTCGGGAATCTGGGGCACTCCCCGAAGCCTACCCATCCGCCGAGCGGGTGAGGCGGGGCGGCCCGTTGACAGCACGCCTCCATCCGAGCATGCTAAGCAGTCGCTTAGACATGGTGACCGTGTGATGCGCAGGGAAGGCCAGGGACGACATGGCAGAGCCGAGGATCTTCACGTCCGTCGACGAGCTCAAGGCGGCGGTGGGCGAGCAGCTGGGGTACACCGACTGGGTGGAGGTCGACCAGAAGCGGATCGACCTGTTCGCCGACGCCACGGGTGACCACCAGTGGATCCACGTGGACCCGGAGAAGGCCGCGGCCGGGCCGTTCGGCACGACCATCGCGCACGGCTATCTGACCCTGTCGCTGCTGCCGCTGTTCGGGCCGCAGCTGATCGGCGTCGAGGGCGTGAAGATGGGCGTCAACTACGGCACGAACAAGGTCCGCTTCCCCTCGCCCGTGCCGGTCGGCTCCCGGCTGCGCGCCACCGCGTCGATCACCGGGGTCGAGGACGTCCAGGGTGGTGTGCAGGTGGCCGTCGCCTTCGTGGTGGAGCGCGAGGGCGGCGACAAACCGGTGTGCGTGGCCGAGTCGGTGTCCCGCTACTACCTCTGACACCGGCCGGGCGCGCGGCTCACCCGCCCGCGCCCACCATCCGCAGCACGAGGTCGGCGTACAGCGCGCCGACCTCGTCGGGGGTGCGCGAGCCCTCCACGTTGAACCAGCGGGCCACATCGATGCACAGGGAGAGCACGGCGAGGGTGGTGCCGTGCACGTCGGGCACGTCGAACTCGCCCGAGGCCACGCCGTCCTCGATGATGCCGCGCACCTCGCCGTCGACCTGGCGGCGCAGACCGACGATCTCGGCGCGGGCGTCCGGGCCGAGCGAGTCGAGCTCGTACTGGACGACACGGGCGGTGGTACGGCCGCCCGCGTGCCAGCGGACGAAGGAGCTCACGGCGTCGGCGAGGCGCTCGGTGGCGGTGCCCTCGCGGGCGGCCGCGGTGCGCAGGATGTCCAGCGCCTTCTGGTGACCGATCCGGCTGATCCGGTGGAGGAGCTCCTCCTTGGTCTTGTAGTGGATGTAGAGCGCGGCCGGGCTCATGCCCGCGCGGCCGGCGATGTCACGGGTGGTCGTGGCGTGGTAGCCGCGCTCGGCGAAGGCCTCCACCGCGGCCACCAGCAGCCGCCGGGCCGCGTCGGGCGTGACCTCGTCCCACGCCTGCGGCTCGCCGCCCGTGGTCTCCTCCGCCGTACTCATCGCTCGTTCGCCCCTCTCGCTCACAGGGAGACCACCATACAGCCGCGGGTGAGCGGCCGCTTAGAGCGCTCGCTCAGCCCCCTGCCCGTCGGCCTCGGGGATTCTAGAGCCAACGCCGTTCAGTTAAGGGCGGGGCCGGGGCGTCAAGTGCTGGTTGTGAGCATGGTGATGTTGATGGCTGCTTTGTAGGTGGTCCGGTCGATG